>CAZMRG010000019.1:0-36802 GCA_964568655.1 uncultured Ignavibacteriales bacterium
AAGTTGTTCCGTTAATCCAAATCCCTTTCGTGTAGACAGTAGTTGAAGGAGATGTGTATGGCGGGTTGCCTGTCAATGTCGTTAACTGGTCGCCAATAAGATTATTTGATATTGTAACGCCGTTTGACACGCCTGAAACTGCTCCGTTAAATACAATTCCTCTTGCGCACTGATTAATAGCATTATTGTCAATTAACAAGTTGTTTATTGTTGTGACTCTGCTTGCTGTATCATTTGTGACTGAAGTAATATTTGTAGGAGCTGTTGTGGGCGTTGAGCCTCCCTTTCCACCGACATAAATTCCAAAACTTGAATTAGAAGAAGAGGTTGATCCCCCAATCGAACTTAAATTTCCGCCTGTTACATTGCCGTTAAGAATACAATTCTTTATTGTGATATTATCAGCGCTCAACACCGCTGCTGATGTGGCTATCCTCAAAACTGAATTCGCTATCACATTTGCAGCAGCAGTATTTGAAATTGTCAAATTTCTGTTAATGCCGATTGTATTCGGGTTATCGCCGTTTATGGTTACGTTGTCCGCCCCATTCAACTGTATAACGCCGTATCCTGTTGAAGGATTGCCCGAAATTGTAACGCCGTCAACCGTTGGCTGTATTAAAACTGACGTATAGCTTGCTGAACCCGCACCGCTGCTGTGGAGCGTGGCCGGCGTTGTACCTTCGTTTGTATTTGCAGTTATCGAAATTGTTATTACGCCATGGTGAGTACCGGCATTTATCGCGTCAAAAGCGAGTTTAAGCGTTGAGTAACTTGCGCTTGACGTTCCAATTGTTGCCGTAACATCTACCTGCGAAAATGATTTTTGAATTAGGATAAAAGACAGTGCGGAGATAATGAGAAGCGGAAAAAACTTTTTCATAAACTTCCAGTAAGTAAATTCAGCAATAGTAATTTGAAAATAGGCAAGGGGAGCGGATACTTCTCCGAATTTAACGCAGAGTTAAAACTATACCAGTCAATGCCAAGAAACCATATTGGCATAGTAATATTAAACGCAATAAAGCGCTTAAGAATTTACTTTACTGAAATGTGTAATCTGAATTAACGATCGGGACCCATAGTATTCCCCAAAACCATTGCAAAAATTGCTCATATTTTTGTTTTTTACAATGATTTAACGAGAGGGTAAATGAAAATACCTGTAAAGGATTAAGTAAAAGTTACTAATTAAGCTATTTTAGCTGGCCATTTTTGAATTGATTTTTCGTAAATACCTCAAATAAAAAAGGACGGCTGTTAACCGTCCGATAAAGTATTTAAATACATCTGTAGGAGGAAACTATTTTGTGAGGATCATTCGCATTGTCTTCGAAAAATTTGAGCTGCCGCCTGAGGCTCTCAGCACATAGAAATAAATTCCGCTTGATAGACCGGAACCGTCGAACCTGTAATTATATTCTCCGGAAACCTGCTCGCTGTTCACTAATGTCTTAACTTCTTTGCCCAGCATGTCATATACTTTCAGGCTCACTGAAGCGGTATAGGGCAAGTTATAGCTTATTACAGTCGACGGGTTAAACGGGTTCGGGAAATTTTGATTTACCGATACATTGGTTTGCTTAACAATAACATGCTCTCTTGCCGACGCGGTCGTTGAAAAATCATACCAGGTTGCTCCGAAATCTGTCGAGCAGTATGTAACGCCTGAATCGCCGACAATAATGCCAAACATGCCAACAATAGCCATGTTTACAGGAGAAAAAGATACTGATTTTAAATTTAATGCAGCGGGACTCGATGAAGTTACCTGCACGGGATCCCAATTGGATCCTCCGTCAGTAGTTCTTAATATCACGCCCTGGTCGCCGGTTATAATGCCAAATGAGGGTTCGAAATAGACTATTGAGTTTAAGCCGACTTGATACACCGGACCGTTTGGCGTATACCATGAATTACCGCCGTCACATGTATTCATTATCATTCCGTTGGCCCCTACTAAAGTAATTATAGACTCGCTTCTTGCCGCTATGGATGTGAACTGAAAAGTTCCGAATCCAAGATACAGATGATTCCATGTATTACCCCTGTCGGTTGTTTTGAGCAGCGTACTATTGCTTCCGACAATAAACCCGATATTACTATCAATGAATATTATTTGTCTCAGACTGTTGGTGTCTCCTGATGCAGTTTCAGACCATGAGTCGCCGTTATTATTTGAAATAATAATTTTTCCGTGGTCGCCGCATGCAACCTCTGATTGCCACTGATGAATTGCGTAAATGTCATTTAGATTTTGCGCGACCGGCGAAGGTAAGTTGAGCCAATTATTTCCGCCATCAGTTGTCCTGATTATTACGCCGTTATCGCCGACAGCGAACGAGATGTTAGCATCGTATATGGCATTTCCGCGAAGAGTATTCGTAATATTTGACGGATGAACATTCCAACTAAGACCAGCATTGGTTGTTTGAAAGATCCTTCCGTTATCGCCGACAACTGTTGCTGTGGTCATGCTTTGAACCCTTACTGAGTTTTTATTGATTGGATTTTGCGCATATGCAGAAATCCGCGCCAGTAGCAGAATGCTGATTAATATGTTGGAAGCTGTTTTGAACGATTTCATTGGTTTCCCTACTTAATTAAAGGATAAGTTAAAACTGATTATGTGTGATTGATTCCATATTTAACCTAATTTCGTTATTTATATTACTACCAATTTAACGGTAGGAAATAGAGGTATCAATCACTAAAATCGCTATATTGAAAACTCTGATATTCCTTGAAAAAGGGCTGTAATTAAAAAAACCTTACTTTGTTATCAAAATAACAAAAAAGGGCAGAACAATTAAGTTCTGCCCAATAGGCAATTATCAACATTATTTCGGAAAAATTTCTGTGAGTTTCTTAAGTGGCATCGCCCACAGCTTCGTAGTTTGGACGCTATTTGACTAATACCATCTTCCTGGTTTGAGTAAATTTTTGTCCGTCTCCTTCGGCCAGTATGCGATAAAAATATACTCCGGAGGCTATGTTAGTTCCGTCAAACACAGCGGTGTAGAATCCGGCTTCTTTAACTTCGTTAACGACAGTTACTATTTCTCTCCCGATAATATCGTAAACTTTTATGCTAACCTTGCCGTTAAACGGAATTTGGTAATCAATTTTAGATTTCGGGTTCGAAGGATTCGGATAATTCTGTGATACATTAGCCTGAACCGGTTTTCCTATTTCAATAATATTCGGATTCTGCAGGTTATAATATTTGGATGCGCCGTTATAATCTATTTGTTTTAGCCGGTATTGATATTTGCCAACGCTGAGCTTTAGATCCGAACACGAGTAATTCTGCGGTTGGTTAGTAGTTCCATGGCCGGCTATAAATGTAACTTTGTTCCAGGAAGTGAATGAGTTTGTTCTTATATCCAGCTGCATTCTTCTTTCAACGTCAAATCCGCTGTTATTTATCTCACTGCATGTTTCCCAGTTCAATGCAATCTCTCTTTCTTTTGAAACGGCGCTGAACTGGCAGAGATCAACCGGAAGCGGGGATGTAAGATCGGTAAGCGCATAATCTGAAAAGTCCGTTAGGCCGGTAACAAAAGCTATATATGTTTCAGTGGCGCTATTATAGGTCAACTGTGTCTGCTGTACGCCGCCGCCCGGCTGGAACGTTGACCAAACTGAAGGATCGTATTTGGCCAGTTCTATATTTGAACTGTATGGAGTTGTGATAGTAGACGTCTCATTATCGCCAAAATAATAGGTCAGGTCGTAAGTTGTTCCGCTGAATGAGCCGCCGTTAATAGTTATGGTAGTGTGTGAATTAGAATAATTACCGCCTATAACGTTGCCCGGGTTCACTCCTGAATAATAATTGACCGTCATTGAAGCAGGGTATGTGCCGCCCGAACCCCACGCAATAGAGCAAATGGTTCTTCCCCAAAGAGTATAAGTGGTTGTGATCCCGTCTGCGGGAGGAGCTGATTCTGTAGCTGTTGGATCTCCGGGAGGCGTCGCTGCGAATTCGACAGAACCTATATCAGTGCATCCTCCTGTAACTGTTGTTGAACGTGAGTTACCGGAAAAATCCGAACTCTGCCCCGTAACGGCAATTCCTTTTCCTGATACTATCCATGCCTCTGTATTGCCTGTTTGAATACCCAGATCTCCTGTCGATACAGAGTTAAATAAATTTGCCGCAGCTATAACGCTGTTAGTTGTGCTCCATGTTTGTTTATCGCCTCCGGAACTTGTTCTCCATGTGTCTATTGTACAGCTTACTCCTGCGCCCCATTCGCTGATAAGAGTCGCATCCGAACTTATAAGCACATTATAATTTGAAGCGCTGGAAGACCAGCCTGTAGCAGGAGCGCTTGCCCTGTTTGATATACAAAATTGTGAACCGGTAACGCCTGTCCTCGCGTTGAAAAACAAATTATCCCTCAGAGTAAGAGTGTTTGAACCGACCCTGAATAAACATGCCGATATGAGAGTGCCCGCGGGATTGCTTCCTCCAAGGTAAATCGAATTATAATAATAAGAGCTTGCGCCAGTGGTATTATCTACTATTCCTACAGCTTCAACATCGTTTGTTGCATTAATATTATCATTTACTCGTCCGTGAGAATAACTTTTTCTGAGCAAAACCGGAAGCTGAGGCATCCTGATTGCCGAAGATTCATGCATATTGCCAATTGCTTCGCCATTGAGCGAAATTTCATTTTTTACGCTGACCGTAGGTATTGAATTTGATTGCGTATTGTTTATTGTTAATGGGTTCCCGTTTGAATTTTTTGAAGATGAAGGCTGCCCGTTCGTCATTGTGATCTGGTTATTACTGATTGTCCAGGTTCCGGCATAATTTGATATTCCGTCAATTTCTGATTTGCTGGCAGTTGTAGAGTTTGGTACAGAGCTTCCATATATTCTGTTTTTGGTAATTGTTCCCGAACCGGCAGCGACTAAAAATATATTAGATATGGCGCCCGCGGTAGAGACGGATTGGCTTAAATTCGCAATTGTATTGCCGCTGAAAATCTGTCCGGATGCTGTGGAACCCGCATAAATACCTTCGATTGTATAAAATCCTACAGCGTTAGTGTTGTCGTTTAAAGTTTCTATAACATTATTCGAAATTGTGGGCGTAGAAGTACCTGTATAAAATATTCCTACAACCCCAAATGATGCTGTTGAAGAGGAGGTATTATTGATGTTAGATATAGTGTCCCCGGTCACATTCATTATACCTGTAGTGTTTGTGGCATAGATCCCTTCGATCTCATATGGCCTTGTTGTATTTGTTACCTGGATGCTGTTTGCAGTTGTTGTGCTGCCTATGGTATTGTTGTTTATGTTTATGGTGTTCCCGGCTCCGATTGCCCCGGAACGGGGAATGCCTCTGAATACGGCTGTGGACGTTGTGGTCCCTCCCAGAGTAATCGAGCCGATAATATTATTGTTGATATCTCCGGCTGCGCCGACTGAATTAGCAATTCCGAAAACAAATGTAACCATCGCCGCGCCGTTATAATTTACAACAAACGCTCCCGTACCGGAACTTGCTCCAATTGTGTTTCCAGTCACATTTACCAGTCCGGTTGCAACGTTTATTGCCTGGACCCACGCAATTGAAGACACAGTAATTGTTGCAGTGTATGATATGTTTGTTATTACATTATTTGATATTGCTGTAGCTGTAGTCGTTCCGAGCGTAGAAATGTATATTGGAAAGAACTGGATTTCAGCGCCGCTGTTTATTGTGTAAGTTCCCGTTCCGGCAGAACTCGAATATCCGATAGTATTTCCGGATATTATGCACCCATTTATGGTTGAACTTGCAAGTTGGATTGCCGAATGGATAATGTTGAGCGTTGTTGCGCTTCTTGAAGCCGTTTGGTAAAACCGGTTGTTGCTGATTGTCCAATTGGAACAGCCGGTTGTTACATAGATCCCGGCATGCGATATTGTGGCGCTGAAAAAATCATAGATGTTGCAATTTGAAATGGTAATGTTATCGTTTGATTTGGCGGCGCTTGTTCCGCTGCCATTAATTGCCTTAGTCGGAAGATTGGTTCCGGCCGGACCTATGTTACAGTTTGTAATTGAATTATTGTCATTTCCTGTCGTAGTAGCTGTGCTGAAGAAAATTGTACCTCCTGTTGAACCAGTAGTGGTTGTTGAAGAGCCTAACACAGTGCAATTTGTAATTAAATTTTGAGTAGCATCCCCGATAAATTTTATTGTACTTGTACCTCCTGTATTGGAAGTTTGGGTATTGGAAATTGTAAGAGAATTTCCGCCTGTATTTAATCCGTCTATCGTAACGTTATCTGCGCCGTTAAACTGAATTAATGCATTCCCTGCCGTGGTAGCTCCTGTGATCGTTCTCGCTCCGCCGCCCGTCGGTGAAATTGTTATGCTTGTGTAGCTGGCCGATCCTGACCCGCTGGCGTTCAGAGATGCTGTTGTAGTGGTTTCATTTGTATTGGCCGAAATGCCAATAGTGATAACTCCTTTATGAGTCCCCGCATTGATTGCAGTAAATGCAGCCCCTAAAGTAGCATAACTGCCCGATAGAGTGCCGATTGTTGCTGTTACATTTACCTGAGAAAAAAGTGATTGGCCGGAAATAAGCGTTAATATGACAATGAAAAAAAGTTTGGAAAACTTCTTCATATATCTCCTCTGTTTAGTATATTTATAAATATACTTATTTTATGTTGCGATCCAAATTACCCATGGCGCCCGTTCCCGGAGCCGAATGTGTGAAGTGCAAGAGTAAGAAAATGCCTATAACAGGAGGAAAAGTCCAGTATCAACATGGAATTTTACCAACTCTTTATACTAATTTAACGGTATACATTCAAAAATCAAGTGTTTTTAGACATTTAAGCCAAAAATACCCTATTTTAGCTAATAGAATTGCAATTTCTTTAATAGGTAATAAGGATTTGTTGAAAGTATTGATTTATAATGACTTGCCTTAAATAAAAAAGCGGTTCAATAATTTCTTACGAACCGCTTAAAAACAGAATCAATTTTAATTTTCTATTTAACAAGAATCATTTTTTTTGTATCAGTGAAGTTCCGGCCGTTCCCGGTTGCTGATATCCTGTAGAAATAAGCGCCTGATGAAAGCTTTGAACCGTCAAATGAAGCGGTGTAGTTTCCGGCATTCCGGTTATCATCAACAACAGTTGCAACTTCTTTGCCGTTTATATCAAAAACTTTTATTGAAACTTTGCTGTCAAACGGCAGATTGTAATTGATCTTTGTAGAAGGATTGAACGGATTCGGATAATTTTGTGAAATTGAGTAAGCTGAAGGTATTGAGTTTACTGTTTTCGAGTCAGAGCCGGCGCTGGTTATTTTCTCTCCGGCGATATCTCCTGTAATTGTTTTTACTTTACATCCAACTGTAAAATTGAGAGTGTGTCCGTTTCTGTTAACCGGCACAATTACAGAGGCGGGGCAATTTACAGTAAGGTCTCTGTTTAATGTAATTCCGTTCTGTATCTTTAATATCTTTAAGCCTGAAAATGCTATGATGCCTGCGCCATTTATTGTCTGCTGAGTAGCGCCATTGAAATTCAGATTCGTGTTTCTGTTGCCTGAGGCTGTATCTGAAAAACAAACATAACCCTCAATTGTGAGATTACCTCTGATGTTTATATCAGAAGCGTTCTGCAGGTTGAGATTGTTAATATTGAGGCTGGCGTTGGAATTTACTGTAAGATTATCTGTGTTCAGCGCGCCGCTGAAGAATTCGTTATCGGTCACTGATACGTTGTCTTCTATAACAAGATTTGAATAGGTCCTGCCGCTTAAAGAAAGAGCCGCTGAATTAGTTATGTAATAATCAAATGTGCTGCCTGATTCAAATTTTACTTTCGAACCAGGAGCCGCAAGCCCGAATGGGTTTAAAGCGTTAATATGGTTTAACCTGAACATAGAGCCATTTTCAAAAACTACGGCATTGTTAACGCCGGTTGTTGTGAAAATATTACCAGGGCATAATTGGTTGAGAACCGAACCCTGTTTAAATCTGATTGAAAGAGAGTCGGCGGCGTTCAGATTATTATTAGCATTTCCTGAAAAACTAAGCTCACCGTTAATATCTGCAGTGGCGCCGGTTTTGACATATAAGTTCAATGATGGATTAGTTGCCGATACGTTTAACGATGAACCAGACTCTATTATGAAATCGTCTCCGGAATCGCCGTTTATAGATATGGTCTTTGAATTTCCTGTCGAAGGGCTTAAAGTTAAGCTTGTATTATTCCTGATTATGAGCTGTCCTATTGTCACCTGGTTCACATTAATAACGTTCAGATTCCCGCCAATTCCGAAAATAAGAATATCAGAAGTGAGACCAACCTGTCTGGTTGGATTCCAGTTGCCGGCTGTGCTGAAATTAGAATTTACAGCGCCTGTCCAGTTATATGTTGTTTGAGAAAATACGGAAGCGGTGATGGAAAGCGAAACAAGCAGGAAAGTCAGGAGCTTCATATTTTTCAAGGTTTAAATAAATTAAAAAAAGAAGTTTGTTAGACTTCTGCTATTTTCTCCCCTACTAAATTTGATGACATACAAAGATAGCGCTAACGACTAACCCAATACAATAGGGTAGGGCAGGAGTTCTGCAAATGGCTGAAAATACTAGCTATACCCCTTAAAAGGCACACGATAATCGTTAGATTATCTAGGGTTAATGGTTACCGTGATAATAACGATTATGGCGATTCTGAGCAAAAAACATTATATATGAAAATCCTGAAACAAAATGGGGTTTTGAGTGTTTTTCAGACTATACCGCAAAATTAAGCTCACGGAGGATTTTTAATAATTGAATAAACTTTGGGTCGTTAAGCCTGGACCGAATCGGAGAAAGTGGGCAGAAAAGATGAGGGAAGGCTGCTACAAAAAAGGCAGCCATTTATGCGTGACTGCCTTATTGAGCGATTTTAATGAGGTGTAACAAAACTCTCGGAGCGTTAACGCTCACGGAGCTTCAGCGCTTTCGCGGTGAACTTATTTTACGACGATCATTTTCATTGTTTTGGAAAATGTATTGCCATCATCCGATACGGCTACGAGCCTGTAAAAATAAACGCCGCTGGCCGTATTGGAACCGTCAAATTCATTTGTATAGTATCCGGATTCAAGGTGTCTGTCCAGAACGGTTGCAACTTCGCGTCCCGATACATCGTAAACTTTAAGCGAGACCTTTCCTGCAAACGGAAGCTGGAAATCTATCTTCGTGCTCGGGTTCGAAGGATTCGGATAATTCTGAAATACATTGAAAGCAGAAGGAACGCCTATTATAACATTTGCGGGAGAGTTAAGATTGAAATATGCGAAATTCCCGTTGAAGTCGACCTGCTTTAATCTGTACTGGTATGTTCCTGAAGATAATTTGCCGTCAGAATAGTTATAATCGCTTTCCTGGTTAGTCGTTCCTTTGCCATTTACAAATGCAACGGACGACCAATCGGTGAAATTGTTGTTTGCGGCTATACTCCTTCTCTGAATTTCGAATCCTGCATTGTTTGTCTCAACAGAAGTGGCCCAGTTCAGCTTAACGTCTCTTGAAGCCACCGAAGCGTTGAAATAAAGCATAGTTACAGGAAGGGGACTGTTAATATCAGTGAGTGCATACGTCGAGAACGAACTCATGCCTCTGGATTTAATTGTCAGATTTGCCCAAGTGAGATCCGTCTGGTAAACGCCCGTACCCATTGTACTGAATACCTCCCAGCTTGTATTATATTTTGCGAGTCTTGAGCTTGTATTTGGGGTTGTGATAGTAAATGTTTCATTATCTCCAAAATCATATGTAATATCATACGATGCGCCTGTAAGAGTTCCTGTTGGCGTCAAAACCCAATTTGAGTTGGAATAATGTCCGCCAACTACGCCGGGCGGGTTTACGCCTGAATAGTACTGCACTTTTACAGAGCTTGGGTATGAGCTTCCGCCCGTTCCCCAGTTTATTACGGCAATTGTTCTTCCCCAAAGAGTATATGTTGAGGTCACGCCGCTGGCCGGAGCAAAATCTACAACTGCGCCCGGATTATTCGGAGGCGTTGCAGCAAATTCATCCGCGCCTATATCAGTAACGCCGCCCGCAATAGAGGCTGACCTGGATACGCCATCTACATCTGTTGTGACAGTCGCCAAAGCTATTCCTTTGCCCGAAACTATCCACGCTTCAGTGTTTGCGCTGTTTACGTGTAAGTTCCCGGTTGATATGGAAGTAAAAAGATTTGCCGCCAAAATGGTTGCTGATGTTGTGCTCCAGCTTAGCTTGTCTGAACCGGAAGCTGTTCTCCATGCCGCAATAGTCTCGTTTGTGCCGTTCCATCTGCCTATAGTCGCTGCACTTGAACTTATCAGCACATTGTAATTTCCGGTGAATGTACCGCCTGCATTGTTATTATTAATGGCTAAATGCGTTCCGTTTCCGGTTCTGTTGTTATAAAATAAATTATCTTTTAGCGTGACTATGTTGACCGCATCCCTGTGGTAAGCTGACGTTAAATTAACGCCGGTGTTTACTGTGCCGCCAATATATACTGTGTTGTAATATATGTTCCAGGTGTGAGTTCCTTCATCGTGGATTCCCTGGATAACCATGCCGTTGAATGAGTCTTCGCCGTCTTTAATTGGCGATTTATCAGTGTGAGACGAATTATTCGGATTTGATCTTGAGATCAACGATCTTGTTGATGTTGATCCTATAACTGAATTATCCGGCTGTTTCGGATTCAATTCAGTTTCTTCCTGCTTAAAATGCGGACTTTCAGGAATTGGAATGTTTTCTATATTGTCCGAGAGCTCGCCATTTGTTATTGTGATCATATTATTTTGCGCGGTCATTGAACCGCTTGCAATATAAAGACCATATAATGAGGCTCCCGCGCCTGTTGAAACGTTTGTCAGATCATAAATTTTATTTGAGCCGACAGTCCCTGAACAATTGCCCGTTATTACAAGACCTTTTGAGGACGTGTTTGTCGCTCCGGCAGTGAGGCTCCTGATACCGCTAATTGTATTTCCTGTTACTGTATTAGCGCCTGTTGAATTTATACCAACGCTAATACCGTTCACAGCGTTATTCGGGTCAGCGCCGACGCTTGTTATGTTTGTCGAACTGGTTTTAATTTCTGTAATAGTATTGCCTGTGCAATTAAATGTGGCGTTGCCGTCATGGAAAATACCCCTTAGCGAAGCGAGGGCATTTGTTGTTCCGTCAGTTAAATTTCTGATAGTGTTATTTGAAACTGTTACCACACCCGGAGAACTTACATTTGTATTGATTCCCATGAACGTAGTATTAACGTTCAGCGCGTTTTGAAAATTGCTTGCAAGGTTATTGCCGATAGTGTTTCCGGATATAGTTACGTTGCTTGCGTAAAAAGCAGTTGAGAATCCGGCGCGGATACCGATAAAATCCATGTCGTCTGCTGTTGTGCCTGTACCGGTTAAAGAGATGCCTCCAATGTTATTATTACTTACTGTACCAGTAATTGTGCTGGCAGAGTTCCAGTAATATCCGTATGCAATTGCTGTCGGATCGGGATTTCCGAATGTTCCGTTATATCTTAAGATTATTGAATTGGCCGCAGAGGTTGAACCGATTGTGTTTCCGGTAACGTTAACCAGGCCGGATACATTAACGTCAATACCTCTGAAGAAGAAATAATCGCCGGAAGTATTTAAAGTACAGTCAATATTAGCAATTGTGTTGTTCTGTACAACAGTTGCCGTAGTTGTTCCGGTCTGGAAAATCCTGAAGGCAAATAGCCCGCTTCCTGTCGTCATCGTGAGCGCGCCTCCTCCGCAGTTTGGAGCCATACCGCCGAAATAATTGCCGGTAATTTGGAAATTGTTTCCCGATGTAGCCAAGATCAAACCAAAATATGCGGCGCCGCTTGCGGGATTCCTTGCTGATGTTTGGTAGAAACTGTTGTTAGAAATTATCCAGTCTGTATTTCCGTCTCCAATGTATAAGTTCACATATGTGGATGCTGCATTGTATGTATTATAAATATTACAATTAGTAATTGTATTATTACTGTTTGGCTTACCTACGGTGCCGCTTGCAAGTATTGCATTAATTGGCTGGCCTGCCGCATCGCTCCTGTCTCTGATATCGCAAAAGCTGATTGTATTGTTGTTATTTCCTGTGGTAATGGTTGTTCCTGCAAAAACAATCGTTGCGCTTACGCCTAGTCCTGCGGCATTGTTGCTTTCTATTGTGCAGTAAGTAATTGTGTTGTTGGATGCGTCATTCTGGAACCAGAAAACGGCGTTTGAGCCGTTGGTATTTCTGAATGTAAGATATTTTCCGCTGCCGGCAAATCTGCCGTCGAACGTAACTCTATTAGCGTCATTAAATAGGATTATCGGTCTGGCAGGATTTCCTGAAATTGTTCTCAGCGCTGCCGCTGAAGATGTAATTATTATTGTATAACCGCCTGCCCCGGTTTCGGTCCATTTATTCAATGCAATAGTTCCGTCTTCAGTAGTCAGATCGGATGTTATCTTTACCGTTACATTGCCTGATAGACCATTTGCATTAACAGCAGCAAAAAAGCCGCCCGTCTTGGAGAGGGAAGTATATGTTTGTCCGGTACCGACATTGTAATTACCGGATAGAGGAGCTGCGCTCAACTGAAATGCAGTCAGCATAAGTATGCATATCAGCGTTGCTTTAATTTGTGATTTCCTGTCGCTCATTTTGTAAGCCTCATTAAATGATTTATATTAAAAATCTTACTAAATTCTAACTATCTAATATATTTTATTGCTATGATACACCAAAAATGGTAATGTTATAGGGCATATGCTATAACTGGTTTTAGTTATATTAATAGGTGGATGCAGAATACCGTCAAAAGGGTAGGTTATGCCTAACCCTAATTTACATTAAGTTGAGTATTTATAACTATTTGGAGCTAATTGTAAAGTTTGAACGAAATGCGATGAATCCTTTTTGGGAACTAATTTTTAGATATGATAATGTACGATTTTGTCATAAAAAAGAACTTTTCTCTAATCATCTCTGAATGGGGAAAAAGGGATCGTAATTCCTTTGCATTAAGTAACTTAACGGAATTTAAAATACTTTCTGCTTCTGAATTATTTCCTGCCTTTTTGTACCAGCCGAGATTGAATTTTTTAAGCATTAGTATTTTTAAACTATGAGGAAGGAACTGGAAAAAAGGAAATAAGAAATGGGGTTCGTACGGGAAATAATAATTTGGGGTTTGTACAAAACTTAAACGGCCCGTTCTTAATACTTCATCGGCCATTTTCTTTTGCCCGCTGAAATTTCCGACATGTTCAATTACAGAATTTGAAAACACTATATCAAATTCATTATCTCTGAAGGCGCTAAGGTCTTTCGCATCTCCCTTAATAAATTTGAATCCGGTATCCTGAACATTTTCCGGCTCAGCGTTAAATAGAGTAATATCAGCGTCATCTCCGGGTGTGAATCCCATCCGGATCCAGAAATTTATAGTGCCGCCTACATCAAGTATCTTAACGGGCTTCGGAAGATCTTTAATAAGAGATTTGAAAATTTCAAACCGTTTTCTTCTGAATTTGTTTGAAAGGGAATTATGCGAAGTGTTATCGGCATATTTTCTTATCATTCCCATTTATTACTTAACTGCATTCACTTCACAAGAACCATTTTCTTTGTTTGCACAAAGTAAGCTGTTTCAATTCTGTAAAGATAAATGCCGCTTGGCAGGTTAGGCGCGTTCCAGATAGTTTCATAACTGCCCGCTGGAATTGCCAGCTGAACTAACGTCGCAATTTTTCTTCCTATCAGATCGTAAACTTCAATTTTGACGTTAGAAGCTTTGGGCAGGTCAAACCGAATCTTTGTAGAAGGATTAAAAGGATTGGGATAATTATCGTAAAGCTTAAAGTCTTTTGGTATAATATTACTTAGTTGAATGATTCCTATTACCGAAGTAGTAAAATTCCATATGACCGACCACGGACCGTAACCGCCAATATTATGGCTTCTTACCCGCCAATAATATGTTGTACTGCTGTTAAGCTTTCCTGACGGAACAGTGATCTGCGAGGGAACCACGTTAGTATCTACAACGGGCGCTGTAAATAATGAGTCTGTTGAAACCTGAATTTTGTAATCGGTTGCCTGGAAAACATCATTCCAATCCAGAATTGGCGAGAGCGTTTGTACAAGGCTTCCGTTTGGTGGATTTATCAGATCGGGCGCCGCTATCGGGGCTGAAATGACCGTTCGGAAATGCCATGTAACCGACCAGTTGCCGGTTCCGGCTGTATTGGAAGCGGCTACTCTCCAGTAATACAGCGTATTATTGTTTAGCGGATTGCCGGTGTTAGTATATTGGGAAATTGTAAGAGGCCCTGCATTTATCAGCGTTGTCGCGAATGTTGAATCTTCGGATATCTGGATTCTGTAAGACTGTGCGTAAAAAACATCATTCCAATCGAATGTGAGAATTGTCGATATATCCGATGCGTTGTTCGGCGGCGCTAACAAAACCGGCGCGGCCGGCGGAACAAGTCCGGTTAAGAAATTCCATGGGTCAGCCCATGGACCCGTTCCAAGCACGTTGGTTGTCCTGACACGCCAGTAATACTTTACAAGATTTATAAGCAATCCGCTTCTGACATTGAGTTGTGATACTGTGACCAAAGAATCTATTATCGAAGCCGCAACAAAAGTCGAATCCGTTGAAAGCTGTATCTGGTATGTTATTGCGGTAATATCATCTCTCCAATCAAGCAGAGGCGTCAACGAAACATTTCCTGAATTGTTAGGGGGGGCAACAAGAATAGGCGCCTGCGGGATTGTTATAATTGTTGTGAACCTGAAAACGCTGGACCATGGTCCTGTGCCGGCAGCATTAGTTGTACTTACTCTCCAGTAATACCGGGTGTTGCTTTGCAGAGGGGGCGCAGTTAAAGTGTAGCTTGAAAATGTAAGCCCTGTCAGGTTTATCTCAGGGGTACCGGTAAAAGTAGAATCGCTTGAAACCTGAAGCCTGTAATATATTGCGGGTGAAGTGCTGTCCCAGTCAAAAAACGGGTTTAAAGAAATGTTTGCAGCGTTATTAACCGGTAATAGTAAATTAGGCGCGTTTGGCAGCGCCACTATTGTTGTAAAATTAAATACAGTGGACCAAGCGCCGTACCCGGCAGGATTCAATCCTCTGACTCTCCAATAATATTGAATGTTATTTTGCAGCTTTCCGGCGGTTACAAGGATCTGAGTTGAATCCATATTCGTAGAATCTATGAGCAGATTGTTAAACGAATTATCTGTCGCCAGCTGAATTTCATAAGTCTTGGATGCTAACGAAGTATCCCAATCAAGCAGCGGAGTTAAAGAAACGCTTATCGCGCCGTTTGTTGGAGCGACTAAATTAGGCGCTGTTGGGTAGGGGAATCCTCCGGTTAATGTGTTGATGATCGTTCCGCCGCCGCCGACCGCCCACCCTGTGGAAACATTAACAAAGTTAACTGCATTGAATCCGGCAGTAACGCCCGGGTTCTGTGAAATCCAGTTCAACCCGCCGTTTGTAGTTCTCATGGTTCTGAAATCTCCAACCACTGAGCCGGTTGTTGCATTGGAAAAATATGCGCTGTATAAAGCATTGGTTACTCCGGTTGTTTGCACGATCCAATTGGCGCCGCTATTTGTAGTCTTCAAAATTTTTCCGCCGTCTCCTGATACATATGATGTATCAGTTCTAATAGCTGATATTCCAAATAGTGTAGAAGTAACGCCGCTCGTCTGAATTGTCCAGTTATCGCCGGCGTTTGTTGTTCTCATGATGAGCCCGTTGGTGCCCACAACGTACCCTGTGGTTGTATTTGTAAAGCCTGGGTTCTTAAGATTTTCAGAAGTTCCTGATGTTAGCGATATCCAGCTTGCGCCTGCATTGGACGATCTGAAAATAACCCCTGCATTTCCCGTTATAAAACCTGTATTTGCATCCGTAAATGTAACGCCGGTCAGGATACCTCCTACAGGAAGAGTAATGCTTACCCAGTTGGCGCCGCCATTGGTAGTTCTGAATATGTAACCTTCTCCGACCAGAATACCTGTGTTCGCATTTATATAAAAAATGCCGAATAAATTAATGCCGCCGCCTAATCCCAGGTTTTGATTTGTCCAGGTTACGCCGCCGTTTGTAGTTCTTAATACGGCTGAGTTAAGTCCTGTTGCGCCGCCGGTATTAGCGTCGACAAAATATACGCTATATAGTGAATTAGCAGTCGGGCTTGTCTGCTGTAACCACTGCGCCTGCGAAATGTTAATTGAAATGATGCAGATAAATATAACTGGTAATAGAATTCTCATGTACCGTTTATTACTTTAAAATTGCTAGTTTTTGAATTTGTGTTTCTGTTTTACCCGCATCTTCAAGAATAACTTTGTATAGGTATATTCCGTTTGCTATATTTTGTCCGTCGTTATCTCTCCCGTCCCAGTAGATCTGGTTAAACCCGACTTTGGCGGAAGCTGAAATATCCTTGATCAGCCTTCCCGCAACTGTGTAAATTTTAATTCTGCAGGTTTGCGGAGCGCCGGGAGCGTATAACATGAACGTAAAATTTGTGTTATCGCGCATCGGGTTCGGAAAGTTATATAAATATTTAATGCTGAACTCGCCCGAAACGTTTGCATTATAATACACTGTATCTTTTTTGTTGTTTTGATTTTGCCCGATGAAGAAGAAACTGTAATTCCCTGCATCAAGCGCAGGGTTATAAGTTACCACCACTTTCAGATTCCCGTTATTAACGGTATTGAATGTAATATCCGGATTGGGGACGCCGTTTATGGCGTACGGAATCCTGTTCGGAATGCCCGTTTGCGAATCCGATTTCAAAACTTTGATAAATATATTTGATGTATCAAAAATTGTGTATGTGTTCTGAGTATAATCATAAAATTTAAAAATAATATCCGGTTTTGCCGAAATCGGATCGCCGTTTAATATTCTCTGGCCATCGAAAGTTACCTCAACCAAAGGTCTCGTGGTATCGCCTTTTACGATTAATTTACTAAATGCGAAATTATTATAATAATAATAATCATTTTGCGTCCCGGGCATTTCAGCTTCATAACCTATTGTAAGCGTGTCGTAAAGCTTTTGCGGGTCGCGCAAACCCTGAGTGTTAAATGTAACAGTTGATATCCGCACACTGTCAGGGTTTAGCTGGGTATATACAGTATCAACTCTCAGAACATGATATCCGCCTGATGAGGATGCTGTCCATGTATTTATCACCGCATTTGCCGGAACAAAACCCACATTATATGTCTTAACCGAGAATGTCGCATTTGAGCCTTCGGTGACAAGCGAATCGCTGCGAATGAAAGAATAGTTATCAGGAATTAATTCAGCAGGTGGAGTGTACTTGAAATTCATTGAATAGAAAACGGGCGACCTGAATCCAAGAAGCGTATCGATGCTGATTTTTGCCTTGAGCTGAAGATTCGGATAGTTGAAGCTGTTTAAAGTATCTAGGTTAACAAAACCGTTTGAGCTTATATTAGAAAGAAGCGTAACGTTTGAGCCCGAGCGGTTTGTTCCTATGATATCGTATAATATACTTGAGTTTGGCTGAATTAATTCATTCCAAGAGAAGTTTTTCCACCTGTGAGCGGGTCCAAGATTGAAATTAATTGAACCTGCGGTATTCAGAAATGTTGTACTGTAGTTTGCATATGACGGGCAGTAAGTATTATCGGGACACGACGGGCTTGGAACGTGAAAATCTTCGCCGCCGGGGATTGGATTTCCGCCAAGATAGCCTATGAACGCCCATGTGTAAAATGCGTCGAACCTCCTCATAGAGTCGACCATAATACTGCCAAATTGCCTGAACTTATTCCTGGTATTAAGATGCAGGCTATCTGACGGAGAATTAATTGCAGAAGAAACCGCGACCAATAAATACTGCGAAGTATCAAATGTATTTAAAAAATTCAAAACCGAATCTGATGACTGCGGCGTACCCATTTCAAAATTCTTGAACTCAAGCTCCTTGCCTGTCAGCCTGCTTGCCTTAACAATATTAAGCCCCGCATAAAGTCCGTTATCAATAAATTGTGAGTAACCCGGGAACTGGAAGAAAGACGCCTCCTGGGCGCTATTGCCAAATGACTTAACCTGCAGAAGCCCGGTGAAGCTCCTCAGCTCAAACCCGCTGCCGTTGTATTGTAAATTACTTATATCAGTCGGTTCAAACTGGCCAGGCAAGCGTGGATATACTGTAACATTTGAATCGTTGAATGCAAGCGAGCGCAAACCGCTGCGGATCACAGGCGGCGTATTTTGTTTTGTATTTTGACGGGTATCCTTTTGCTGATCCTGGCGCGTTACTAAAATACGTTTAGAAACGGGAACCGATGAATTATTTACAAAACGCATTGTGGCTGACCATCCAGCCGAATCATTGTTTACAATCGAATTTGTTCTCCAGAAATAAACTAAGTTGGAATCCTGGATCGGTATTCTGTACTTAATCCGGGTAACAACTCCTGAAATATTGTTTTGAGTTATAGTAAATAGCGGGTTAGAAAAAGTTTTTGATGTATCTACCTGTAAAATTACTTTCACGCTGTTTTTTGAGGGATCAACCTGCGGGTTAAGCCCGAGAAACTCAACGCTATCCTGTCTTATTACCGAATTGTATATAGGTTTTAAAGGAGAATATGAAATATTTCTTAGCGGAAGCGGAATAATTAAAACGTTATTGTATGTCAGATCCTGAGGGTAATGGTTATCAGCATCCAAAGTTACTTTGAGCTGGTAGTTTCCGAGCGTATCAATATGGAAACTATAATTTGCCGTATCATAATGTCCGAAATTGGTAAGCGTAGTATCTTTTGTTCTTATTGATAATCCGTTCTTCAAGATCTCAAATCTTGTCAGGCATGTTGGCGCAAAAGTCCCGAAATTCTTTGGATATATAGTGAGGTTTACAACTTCGCCGATCAACGGATACGGGTCCGTGATCTTATAATCTGACTGGCTGATTGCAAACTCAGGGTATGTTGGCATCAGTAAAGTTGTAGCCGGATCGCCAAGCAGGCCGTAGCAATTCACCATGTTCCTTGCATCAAAGCTGAGCGAGTCATTCGCGAGATATTGAGTTGCGTATTTCAATAAGTCGCCAATTCGCCGCGTTCCGGTTTGCGAAAACCGCGCAAATATCTGCTGGTCAATAATATTGCCGGTGGTATTAAAACTCCAACCCGTTGTGCCTACAAATCCAATACAGCCTCCGCCGGGATTATAAAGGAATTTCTCTCCAAAACTTCTTGCATCAGGCTCGGCGTTTTTGCCTGTGAAGCATGTCATGCTCAGTACAAGCGGGAATTTTGGCCCGTTTATTAAAATACCGGGGTCCTCAAGCCCAAGTTCCCAATCCTGGCTTGCGGCATGCCCGATAAAATTTACTATTATTGAGCCGTTATTAAGCTCATGCTTGATCGAATCCGCGTAATTATAAGTTATATAGCCAGATGAATCGTTTCTGTATATCTTGTGCGGCTCGCCGCTGATCGGCGGAGGAATAATATATGTATTCGTAATGCTATCAGATGTTTGCTGATTATATATTTGTTCATTCCTGTTTTTTCCGCCGGTGATCATTGTGAACAGCTTCCACCAGTTTTCAGGCTGCTGGATATCGTAACCGGTAATTTTGTTCACAATATTCTGAGCGTCGGTTACTGTGTAGGCGGGGATCCTGCCAATAGCGACTTTCTGATAATATGTAAAAGCTCCGAAATTATTATTGGCAAAGTACCCGTCTGATGGAGGGTCGCCATAGACGGGGAGCAGGTTCTCATAAAATTGGTTTGAAGCCACAATATGTTTTGGGTCCAGAGAGCCTCTTCCCATTAAACAAACATATTTCAGCGTATCAGGAGTCCATGTTCTCATTATGTTATCAATGAAACGCCTTATTGCAATAGGGTCTTCCATGCCATAATTGAAAATGTCAGTGATATCATCTACAGTCGCTTTGAACGAATGAAAGTTATCGTGTGATTGACGGTAGCTCCTGAGTTGTTCCGCCTGCGTTTCGAACATCCTGTTATAAATTACGAGGTATGCTGCGGAATTTGATGAAACAAGATTTGGAACCTGCCGGGATACCATCCTGAACGGTTTCTTTGCTATACTCTGGTTAAAGACCTCGAAATTCCCGTTTTTTCTTCCGGTAAAATATAAAGTATTGGTATCAGAGCTGAAGGCGTTTATCTTCACATTGTTATTTACATCGTAAATAAAAACAGGGTTGCCCGGGTTAAATCCTGAGATGGTAAACAAAGCTGAGTTTGTATCCGAACCCGATAAATAAAATTTAGCATGCGAATTTGTGAACTTTATCGTCTTTGGATAATGAATGTCAAGCATATCGAAATAAAGGCTTGGCGTCAACCCCGGGGTAATAAATGCAGGCACATACTGCACGGTAACCTGATTTACCGCGGTTCCGTTCAAAACAGAACTGGAAAACGATATTGTAGTATCAAACCTGTCATAATGCGTTCTTGATATTGAAGTTACCTGCGTATTATTTATTAAGATATTTATCCTGTGCTCATTTTGAGTAAACGAATCCTCCGAATTAGGGAATGCAAATAATTTCAGCGTGCATGTTTGCGGCGATGAATACAGATCCGGCGATAAAAATGAAGTGAAGATATTGTTCCCGTTATTTGGCGTAAGGTTTTTCCAGAACCATCCCTCGCCGGTTACGCGCTCTGTGTTGAAATACCTGAAATCGGAATTCGGGTTCAGCGTTTCGCCAAGCGAATAAACAGAATCAACTTCAATATGAACGCGTTCATTTGAAAATCCCTGAGTGAAAGGCGTTTGCGATGTAAAAGTTGAAAGCGTGAACCTGAGCCCGTTAGCGCCGCCCCAGCCAACCCAATATACGCTTGTATCGGAATACTGGTTGAAATACTCGTCGGTTACATATTGTACCACGTTTGTCCCCAGGCTGTCATAATATGTATTGGTCAAACCGCCGTAATTGCGCGTTCCGTAAAAATCAAAAAAATCATTATCATCAAACGAGCCGTCCTGCTCGCCTTCAAAATATATAGGAACCTGTGCGCCTTTATAGAAAACTTTTACTGTTCGGGGATCAATGTTCGATGTGTTAATACCGGCCTGGGTAAAATCAGTTTTGGCCATTCTGTAGATGCCGTCGTCTGCCAAATATAGTTTCAGGTACGTAGTATTGGGGACTATCCAATTGTAGTTTTGCCCGAAACTTATATTAGCTAAAATAAGTAAAACCAGTAGCCCTTTGCCTATGCTCATCTAACGGTTTTTATGTAAAATAGCCAATTTTTTATTAACAATTCTATATAAAAATAGCGGAATACCAATCAGGTATCTTTTCCAATATACTGCAGGATTGAAGATCAATCTGACGAACCACTCAAACCCAAGCGCGCGGATAATTTTGGGGCCGCGTATCTTTGTACCCGCAAACACTTTTATTCCTTCCCCGGTAAGTATAGCGCATCCAAAAGAAATTTTATCCCTGTTTTTGTAAAGCCACAATTCCTGTTGCGGCGAAGGCAATCCTATTATTAACAATTGCGGTTTTGACCTGTTTATCTTTTCAATTATTTCTCTTTCGTCAAAATCATACCCTTCGTTCATGCCGGCTATGTTTAAGCCGGGGATATTGGTCCTGATCTTTTCAAGAGTCTCAGCGCTATGTCCAAAGAAAAAAACGCTCCGTTTTTTTTCAATTGCTTTTGCAGCAAGAAGCGGATAGAAGTCAGAGCCGGTAAACCTGGCTTTGATCCCGTTATTTCCATAAAGCCTTTTTGAGGCGAGATAAACGCCTACGCCGTCAGGGTGAATCACGCTGAATGTATTTATGCATTCCCTTAGTTTGTTATCTTTATATACTAAGTTCAGCAGGTTGGCATTCGCATATGCGATGCAGGAATGAGAATCAGCTATTATCGAATCTTCCACAAAAGCAAGTAATTCATTGTAATTTGCTTTATCAATTCTCAGCCCGAAAATATTTATGTTTTCAAATGCCAATAATATACCGGCTAATTCCTGTAAAGCTTTTCTATTTTAGGGATAATAAATTCCTGCGTATAGTGTTTAATAACTTCGTTGTGAAGCCGTGAGGCGCATCTTTGCGCTAAGTAACTGTTTGTTTTAAACAATTCAATCTTTTCCGCGAGATCATGAAAATTTCCGCTTTTGAAGAGCAAACCATTATTTCTGTCAGAGATCAGCTCGGCAATACCGTCTACATTTGATCCAATGAAGGGTTTTTTGTGCAAGCCGCTTTGGATCATGAAATTCGGAAACGGGTCGCGCGACGATGGAAGCACGCAAAGATCGGCCCAGCGGTAATAATCAACCAGGTTTTTTTGAGGCTCAACTATCTCAACATTTAGATGATGACGATGTATATAAGTTCTATAGTCGTCCTGCATGTCGCCTTCGCCGATCAGCACAAGTCTTAGCTTTTTATCTTTTAGTAAATTCAGAGCTTTCAATAATATCTCAAAATTCTTCTCGTGATGAAACCGGCCTATTGCCAAAATATTAAATGTCCGTCCGCTTTTGCGGGGCATTGCACGGGAACGTTTAGAAAAAGGATATAACTCATCAGTATCTGTGAAGTTTGGAATGACTGTTATTCTTCTTTCGGCAACCTTAAACCTCCTGGTTAGCATGTCTTTTATTGCATGGCTCACGGCGATAATTTTATCTGATTTGTATTCAATGTTGTATCTTGTGCCGACAAGGCTTAGCGAAGTAAGTATTGTTTTCACTTTTTTGCCGCGAGTCAATCTTTCCGCCTGAACGGCCAGGAACTCCGAAAAGCGGTGATGAGTATGGACTATGCTAATATTGTTTTCCCTGATTATAGATTTTATATAATTAACGTTTTTGATAAAAGGGATTATGTTTTTTGAGTGCAGGTCTTTCACTATAAGATACCTGATCCCCTCATCTTCAAGCCTGTCCAGGGAATCACCCCCGTTTGTAAGAAGCATTACGTTGTGTTTTTCCTTCTTCAAATATTTCAGAAGAAGGAAAACGTAATACGATCTGCCGCAGGCGTAATTAAAATCTGGCGTTATATGAAGAATATTTAACCGCATTTTTTTAGTGAATCCTTGTAAATTTAAAATCTCCGCATAGATAACATTTGACCGCAGGATCAAGCAGCCTGAGCGTCAGTTTTGTTGGTTTACTTAATATGTTAAAATCTTTAAAATCCACTGACATTTCCCTGTTCTTAAAACCGTTTTTTATCTTTTCATTGCCATACCCCTCAATATAAAAATATTGCCCCGGGCCTGTTGCCGCTATTTCATATTCCCCCGGAGAAGTTTCTTTACAATCAAGAGGAGCCGAGAGAGAAGCCCGGTCGAGCGCGCCTGTTTGAACTATGTCGTTTATTGTATCGGTAACAACAAAATCTTTATTTTTCCAGTAGCTGTATGCCCCTGTAAGATTATCAAACAAAAAAGCCTGATTGTATCTGCCCGGGCTGCCGATTATTATTGAACGGTTTACAACTTCACCTGAGCTAACAAGGCTTTTCACTTCCTCTTTCGATTTCGTATATGAATAAGACCAATCGGAAATATTTTCAAAGCTTGTAAAGCTCCAGTAACACAGCGCGGCGAAAAAGAAAATCTTAAGAAGGATCTTGTTTATATGAATACTGTTCTTTAGCTGGTGGTCATAGGCCCAAAACAATAAGATCGCGAGAATAATAAACGGTATCAAAATCATCTGGGTTCTTATGTAACCGATATAAATATTCGGAAGTATCAGTATTGCCGCCGATACAGCCATATAACTGATGTATTTGTAGATCTCGTTTCTGATCATAACTGATATCAGATAAAACAATCCCCCGTATAAACAGGCAAGGTATACTACCAGGAGGTGGTTCCGTTCCCTGAGAAAAAGATTTAGCGTGAGGAAGTCAAGCGGTATTGAAAGCGCAATAGCGGCCCTGGCAATAATTCCGGGAGCGTTAGCGAAAGGCGATGACTGGTACATTGTGAGCATTTCTCCGGCATCATTACCAAGAATTACAAGCTTGTAAAAGATGTAGATTACAATTAGAGAGAATTGTACTGCAAAAAGAGATTTATTTTTGAGCAGATCTTCTTTTCCGTATATTGCGAAAACAAATACCCCCGTTATCAATGGTATAGTTAAAGCAGTTTCTTTTGTAAGAAGCGCAAATATGAAAGATAAAATGCTGCATACAAAAGAAGTTTGATTTTTTTCTTTTACATATTTGAATGCAAAATACATGGCGAGCAGATAAAATATGCCGCAAAGCAGATCAACGCGCGCAACGGTCCAGCAAATATTATTTATATTATTAGAAAAAATTATAGTTGATACGCTTATCAAAACAGCCAGCGAGAGATGATTGGTTATATAGAGGATTATTCTGCCTGCTATATATGCAAGCGCCAGGAACAGAAGCAGGTTTTGGATCCGGTACAGCAGAAAATCATCGTAGGCAAAACCGAGTATGTTATGCAGATTTGCGCTTGATTGCAGCGACAGATAAACGGTCGTTCTTAAATGATAAGAGTTTGTGAAGGGCATGTTGCCTGTAAGCTTATCTTTCAGCGTTGAATGCACAGCGCCGTTTATATCTATATAATCATCTGATAAAAGGCCGATCTGGAAATAACCCGCTAAACCCAGCGCGACTGTAAATATTGCAAAGATTATCAAAACATAAACCGTAAATCGTCTAGTTTCCTGCATTTTGCCCAAGTAGTTTGATTAATTCCTGTCTGTATGCATTAGTATTTGTAAAAATATTCCGGAGCCTGTATCTTGGCCTTAGATTTATCAATTTATCGAAACTTTTCTGAGGTAAAAAGGTGGAAAGATAAGCGGCCAGGTTCTTTAAAGAAAATGAATTTTTGAAAAATCCTCGCGCCTCTTTCTTGTTCCCAAAGAAAAAATTCACCCATGCCAGGGCGCTTGTCCAGTAAAAGTAGTCGCTCTTTGATTTTGAATCGAGAAGATTTTTGAAAGCAAACGGATATAGGAAATCGTAAGCGCTGCGCGAACCCGCCGAATATGTTCTTGAGCTCTTCCTGACCCTTGTATAAACCAGGAATTCAGGTATGTTACAGAAACGCACATCATCCCTTATTCTGTGATATAATTCAAAATCTTCATTAGCAGAATATTGTTCATTGTATTTCGCGGCAAGAATTTTTTCTTTCCGATAGATAACAGAAGACTGGTTTATTGGATTATGCAAATTCAAATATTCATAAATATCGGCGTGTTCAAGCGGTTCTTTCAGCAAAAAGAGTACTTTTGCCGGGTCTGCGAAGTAAACTGACCAGCTTGAGATAATATCATATTCCGGATTTGATTCGATAAATTTAACCTGTTTGGCTAAGCGCTCAGGGACGTTAATGTCGTCGGCGTCAATTCTTGCAATCCATTCTGCAGAAGCTATGCTTAACCCATAATTAAGCGCGGCAGAGGTCCCTTTGTTTTCGGTTTTCTTATAAATTATTCTGTGATCCTTAAATGAATTAATAATTTCTGATGTATTATCGGTCGAGCCGTCATCTATAATAATGAATTCAAATTCCTTAAATGTCTGGTTCAGAATACTGCGGATTGACACCGCAATATATTTGCCGCAGTTATAAGCGGGCATAAGTACAGAAATGTTCTTTACGCTCTCAGGCATAAGTCATATAATTCCTGATGTTTGGCAATCATATTATCAAGGTTATAGAGGTCTTTTACTCTATTATATAAGTTTACTGAGATATGAGTGAGCTTATGGTATTCTGTTATTGCCCGGACGATCAGAGTTTTTAAAGAATCAACATCTTCTGCCGGATAAATCAGACAATTAACGCCATGATTTAACGTATCTAAAGCCCCAAGAAAATCAGAAGTGATGAGCAAATTATTATTGGCGCCTGCCTCAGTTATCACAGCAGGGAAGCCTTCGTTTTTCGACAGGGAAGGATAGACAAATACGTGATTGTCTTTTAAATACGCCGGAAGATCGGTTACCCTGCCAAGAAATTTTATCCCGCTTTTAAGCTCTTTATTCAGCTTTACCAAATTACTTTCCTCTACTCCTTCGCCCGCTATATAAAATAAAGCTTTTGAGCGAACTTCTTTGGGAATTTGACTAACCGCTCTTACATAGTTATCCAACCCTTTCGCGGGAATAAACCTTGATGCGGCCAACACACTGATGGGTTTATCTTTTTTGGCGGAAGGCTCAGGCTGCACAGGTATCCCGCAGCGAATAAAGACAACGTCTGCCGGTTTTGCAATTTTGCATTTGATTATGTAGTCGTAGATATGCCCGTTGATAGCCACGTATTTATCTGCTATGAAATGTTTCAGCTTTCCTGTGTCTTCCAAAAGTCCGTGATTTGTCTGGATCTTTGGAAATTTTTTGAGCTTCGAAGCAAGCGACGCGATATTAGCGGCATAATGAGAATGTGAATGCACTATATCAATTTTATTTTGCCTGATGAATTTTGCCAGCACATTTACGGCTGAAATATAATTAAGCGAGCTTCTGCTTTCATGCAGAAATTTATTATCTTCCAGAACTTTTACATGCAGGTTATCAAACCTGTCAATTCCGTTTCCGCCGCCGGTAATTATGAATATATTATTATTTTTATTTTTAGCGAGGCCGCCGGCAAGATGCAGCAAATGATTTGTAACGCCGCAGGTAAATCTCAGTTCATTTGCCAAAAATAGAATATTCATAACCCCACGCTTTCGTAAACATTCTTATAGCTTTCATAAATTTCGGGCCATGAAAGTATTGAATAAATTTTGGAAGATCCTGCGCTGATATCATTTCTATGTTCGGGTTCTTCTGAGATTTTGTCAAGTGAGTCTCTCAGCTTTTCTGAATCGCCGTATTTAATAATATACCCATTCTCGCCGTCTATAATAAATCTTGACATACCGGTTTGTACGGTTACTATAGGTATCAGCCCTGCAGCCATAGCTTCCGCCGTAGCGATTGAAAACGTTTCAAAATCATTTAACGATAAGAAAACGTCTTTGTCTTTATAAAAATCTGCCAGTGCAGAAGTTGCCATTTTATCAAGGTAATGAATTTCTAAATTTTCATTTGAGATGACCAGGTCAATTTTAGCGCCAATTATAAATAAGTCAACGGGCAATTCAGCCCCTGAGAAAGCCTTTATCAAAAACCGAATACCGCTTTTGTTGTACTCAGACCCGTTTAGTATAACTGCTTTTATTATATGGGACTTATTAACTAATTTTCCAGCGCAGGCTATATGATATTCTTCATCTATTCCATTCGAAAGGATCAGAGCCTTTGATTCACTGATCTGATAATATTTTTGTGCAATATCTATCGATAGCTCCGAAAGAAAAACAATTTTATCGGAAAACTTCAGCAGCGCCCATTCGCAGTATTTATCTTTAATCCTGTAGAACAGCGGGCTTTTTTTTATTACAGAATTTTCATAAGCTATTATGCCGTGCACATTGTAAATAATTTTCACCCGCGAAAACAGTTTAAAGATAGCTGCAATAACTGCAAATCTTTCGTATGTAATCACATGTATTAAATCAGGCTTAAGTTTAAACAGCAAAGGAATAATCCTGACAAGCCCCGCTGTATATAATTTCGCATTATCGTCAAGCGCGACCGAATCCATCCCGAAAAGTTTTTTGAAAAAACCAAATTTCCGCCCGTCAAAAAAATATTGAATGAAAGATGATCCGGTTTCTGCCGAGCGCAGATCAAAAATTCTCTTCGCTGTCTTCTCAGGCCCCGATAGTATTTCGGAATTGTTATACCTTCCCATGTACACGACATTCAGGTTATTTTTTGCGGTTTTCATAACCTTCCACAATTTTTTTCAGGCCAAGCGAGTGTTTCAGTATATTTTTAGAGCGGAAGTATTTCCCAAAACGTTTATCGTATTTTATCTTTTCATTGGAAATAAGAACAACGCTGAAATTCCTGTTTGTGAAATCTTTAAAACTTTTTATTTTGGAGTGTTTATATTTTAAGAAGTCCCGGTTATACCAAACGCTTTTATGCTCTTCATATGGATTTTCAGTCGGCCCCTGCGGCCAGTGTTTACCGATTGGAATTGTCGCCAAAACATATTTCCCTTTTTCCAAAGCAAGTTTCAGGATTTCTTCCCCCTGCTTTTTTTCAAAATGTTCGATTACGTCGCCGAAATTTATGAGTTCGTACCGCTTGTCAGTACTTCGTAAAAATTCAAGCGCGTCCTGCCGGAAGATATTGGAATAAAAATACTTGTGATAATCTTTTATGTAACCCGGGTATATTTCAACGCCATCAATAACACGTTCCCAAGCGCCGTCGTATTTAGAATGTTCCCATATTTCAAGAAACTCCCTGAATAGGATTCCCCACCTGCCAAACCCAACGCCCACATCGAGGACGCTCTGTGGATTAATCTTTCTCACAAGATCTATAACATATGAAATATTTTGCCAGTTAGAAGTGCCCAATCAGGTAGTCTTTATTTTCAATATTTTCAAAATGTAGTACAGCTCAAAGAAAAAGATAAAATATTCCGTAAAAACGGTCACGGTTGCGGCAGCCAATACGCCATAAGTTGGAATAAAAGCCAAATTCAGAATGATATTTACTATCAAACCAAACAAAGTAATATACATAACCGCTTTAAATAAGCCAATTCCGTTCAGTATGATACCTGTGAGGTTGTTTAACGCCGCGCCAATAAGCCCCGCTGAGAGTATCTGCAATACTGGGATCGAAGGAATAAATTTAACCGAATAAATAAACTTGATCAGCCAATTAGATGAAAAATACAGAAGGATTGAAACTGTTCCTGATATACTCAGCACAACCGTAAAATATTTTTCAAAGAACAATCTGACGGCGCGTTTGTTTCTGCTCAGCTTTGAAACCCGCGTAAACCCAACCGCAAGCATGAACGAATAGCTCATCATTGCTGATTTGAATACGCCGTATCCCACATTATAGTATGCGACCTCGGAAAAATCTTTCAGCTTTGATATCAGCAAAACGTCAATTTTATCGTACATGAAATTAAACAGGACGGCCAGTCCCAGCGGAATCGAAAGTTTCAGAATTGCTTTTGCTTCAATGAACGAAAAATGCCTTAATGTATAATGTATATCATTTTTGTTTAGGAACCTGAAAAGCAGTACCAGGTTTAAGAAAAATCCAATAAGCATAATCGCGACCAGCGAATCCAGATCGAAATGCAGGAAGAACAACCCGGCAATGAAGAATAGGAGGATATATAGCCTTGATACCCACAGGGCATTATATTGGCTTTTAAAATTGTTTATTCCCGAAAGAGACTTGTTGCATATACTTATGAACGACGATTCATACATCACTACCGCAACAATAATAATTAAACCGGCGGGAATATCAGGATAAAAAACCGAAGCAAATCCGAATAATGCTGGCAGGTAAACAACAAACAGAATTAATGAAATCGTAAATACCTTACTGAATAGTTCGCCTGCGCGGTAAACGTTAAAAGCGGTTTCACGCTGAAGGAATAAAGAAAGCCCAAAATCAAAAATGGTGACAAATACGGTTGCAAGAGTGAACAGCGTTATCACTTCGCCGTATTCGCCGGGCGCAAAATTTCGGGCAAGTAACAGAAATATGACAAATGAAAAGGTTCTGTCGGCTATGTTGATCAGTAATACATATTTGCCGTCTTTAACAACCTTAAAATTTCCGAAGTATTTACCGATCTTAAAAGCCAACTCATTTAAAACTTATTTGTTTTTTAATTTCTCTATTTCATCCCAAATGGTTTGAGGAACCAGCGATCTTATTTTTTCGTAAAGCTTGCCAAGCGCGGCTTTTTGTTTTTTTGATTTTGGAAAATACGGGGTTTCTATCCTTGGCGGCTTGTGGTCAAGCCTGGGATCCTGCGGCATTGTAATATACACTTTATTCATCGATCCGCCGATTGGATGTTTTACCAGTTCCTCAAAATTATCGGTAAGGACCCCGCTATTTTGAATTTGTTCATCCAGCGCCGCGAGGTCGTCTGAACTTATATTAAAATCAGAATTGTAATCTTTTCGCGTTGTATCGGTCTCATAGCCGCCGTGATATGCTATCGAGCCGCTTCCTGTCGGGCTTATGTATATGTCATATTCAAAATAATACGGCGGGGGAACGCTGCCTGTTTGATAATGGTATTGTAAACCGGTCCACTCATATTGAGCATTGGCTTTGACCGAAAGCAGAAGAATCATTAACGCAATTGATAATATTAGTGTTTTCATGATTTTTGAGATATTAATTATTTATTATAAAAAAATTTAATCATTTATCTTCAGAATTTATATCTCAATTCTTTTCATACGGAATCCCGTCGGCGGCAGGGGGAGTGGCCCTCCCGATGAATCCGGCAAGTACAATAATGGTAAGCACATAAGGGAGCATTTGAATGAATTGAGTAGGAATTACCGTATTTTGAAATTCGATAGAAAAGCTCTCAGCAAATCCGAATACCAGGCATGCGACAGCCGCTTTATAAGGGTTCCATTTTCCGATGATCATTGCCGCAAGAGCTATGTATCCGCGGCCGGCAGACATACCGTCGGTGAAACTATGCTGGTCAAACGCCAGCCAGCATCCGCCAAGCGAGGCAAGTATTCCGCTGATGAGAACGCCTGCATACCGGATCCTGTTGACGTTGATACCCAGCGAATCCGCCGCGGCAGGATTTTCGCCGACTGCCCTTAGCCTTAGCCCAAATTTAGTTTTGAAAATTACAATCTGTGATAATATTAGCAGAATGATACATAACAAAATGAACGGATTGCCAATTAATGGAAGTTGAACAGATTCAATCCCCGGAATTCTCTCGGAATTGCTTGAGCTGTTGAAAATAATCTTGCAAAAGAATTTCGTGAGGCCAAGCGCTAAAAGATTTAAAGCAATTCCGCTTACAATCTGGTTCGCTTTGAATGTTACCGTTGTAATGGCATGTATTAAGGCAACAACAGTTCCGGCTGCAACTCCAAAAATAACCCCGATAAAAATGTTATTATAATAGAATGTCCCGACTGTTGTAAAAAATGCGCTGATAAGCAGGATACCTTCAAGAGCTATATTCACCACTCCGCCTTTTTCAGAAAAAGTCGCGCCAAGCGAAGGCAGCAGGTAGGGGATTGTTATCCTCAGCGTTTGAAAGAAAAATGCTATGCTTATTAAATTATCAGGCATTGGGTTCGGCGGCTATTTTCCTGTTAAGTTTCTGAGTGATCTGTGAAATTATGATGACAAATATGATAACAATTGCTTGCAGCATAGTTACTATTTCTTTTGGTACTATTGTGTTTATCGTCAACCCGCCGTATTCAAGTATCCCGAAGAAGACGGCGACAAGAATAATTGCGAAAGGATTGTTTCTTGCAATAAGCGCTACCGCTATGCCGATGTATCCTGCGCCGTCGGAGAAACCCAGTTCAAAATAATGCTTGTAACCTAAAACAAAATTTGAGCCTGCAAGTCCAGCAAATCCGCCCGAAAGAGCCATTGTGAGCGCTATTAATCTCTTTACATTCATACGCGCATATTTAGCTGCGTTTGGATTTGAACCAAGCGTGCTAATTTCATACCCGAAAGGAGTTTTCCAAAGCAAGTAATACATAATTATGCAGGCGGCAATAGCTATCAAAAAGCTTAGGTTAAACGGCGAGCCTTTAAACATTCCGGTGAATGAATCAAAACGCAGTAAATAAGAAGACGTAGAAATTTCAGGCGTATGAACGGTTGCCGGAACATTAAATGCCACATTCACAAAATAATTAACCAGCGCAAGCGCGATGAAATTTAACATGATAGTATTGATTACTTCATGCGAGCCGAAACGCGCCTTAAGGTATCCAGCGATCGAACCCCATATTGCGCCGCCGAAAAATCCCGTCATCACGCTTAGCGGAATCAGAACCGGCCACGGCAGATTAACAAATGTGAAAGCCACCCACGCTGTGCAAAGCGCGCCTATATTTAACTGTCCCTCTGCGCCTATGTTAAATAATCCGCCTTTGAAAGCGAAAGCTACCGAAAGACCGGTGAATATCAGCGGCGTTGCCTTGAATAATACCTGACCGATTCCGTACGTATTGCCAAGCGTTTCAACAAACAGCATTGAATACACTGCAAGCGGTTCTTTGCCGATTGCAAAAATAAATATTGCTCCTACTACCAGCGATAAAATTATTGCCGTAATTGGACCGATGATATTTAAATGATATTTTTTGATTATTGTTTTGGTAAAGTATCCGTCTGCCCGCCCAAAGCGGTATGACAGTTATAAATTCGATTTATTTCATCTGTAATTGTCATATGTCGCCCCTACAGGGCTGATTATTTTTTTAATGGTTCTCTATATAATATCTGGCTCCTATGGAGCCTACGCTAATTAAATTCTTCTTCCAGTTAAGCAGTCTGATGGTGTAAATATATGTTAATTCGTAATTCCCAATTCGCAATTCTTAATTCTTTATCCCTCCTGTCATGAACATTCCTATCTCTCTCTCATTTGTCTTATTGGGGTCCAAAACAGCGTTTATTTCTCCGTTGTACATAACTGCAATTCTGTCTGAAAGCTTAAGTAGCTCAGTCAAATCAGATGACACAAGCAATATAGCTTTGCCGTTTTCCTTTTCATCCAAAATAGAGCGATGCACAAATTCCGCCGCTTTGATATCGAGTCCTCTTGTTGGATGGCTGACAATTACAAAGTCCGCGTTTTTAGAAAGCTCTCTTGCGACAACTGTCTTCTGCTGGTTTCCGCCTGATAGCCCTGAGATCTTGACTTTATGGTCCTTCGGCCTTATATCAAATTTCTCAATTAGGTTATCTGTAAACGAATTTATGGCATGTCTATCCAGCTTAAAAGAAGTCCCGAATAGTTTTTCGTTTTGTCTTCCCAGAATAATATTATCAGCGACGCTGAAATCCATTACAATTCCGTCTCTGTGCCTGTCGGCCGGTATATTTGCGCGGTTTGATTTGTTTCCTTTCATTTCAATCTTACCGCTTAAAGTATCCCGCAATCCGGCCAGAGTTTCAACCAGATCTGTTTGCCCATTGCCTTCAACTCCGGCTATGCCGAAAATTTCTCCCGAATGAATTTGGAAAGATACATTTTTTACCGACTGAATATTTCTGTCATTTAAAACAGAGATCCCATCGACTTTGAGTATAATTTCGCCCGGAAATTGTTTCCGCTGGTTTTCAGCGCTTTCTATATCGAAGCCTACAATCAGTTTAGCAAGTTCTTCACGTGATGTTGATTTTGTTTCAAGCTCGCCCACAACCTTGCCGCGTCTTAATACAGTCACTGAATCGCTGATCTCCATTACTTCAGCTAGCTTGTGAGTGATTATAATTATTGTTTTTCCTTCAGTTTTAAGTTTTCGGAGTGTTGCAAACAGGTCGTCGGTTTCCTGCGGCGTGAGTACTGCTGTGGGCTCATCAAGTATCAATATTTTGGCATTTCTGTAGAGTATTTTGAGGATTTCAACCTTCTGCTGAATGCCGACCGGAAGCGATTCAATTTTTGAATCAAGTTCTACTTTTATATCAAAGCTTTTGGTAAGCTCGCCAATGATTTTCTTTGAACCGTTCATATCCAGTAATCCGCGGCGTGTTTTTTCTGAGCCGAGAATTATATTCTCAGCAACCGTTAACGGGCCGACAAGCATAAAATGCTGGTGAACCATCCCAATGCCGTGTGAAATTGCTTCGGCTGGAGACGATATAAAAACTTCCTTGCCATTCAACAGAACTGAACCTGAATCAGCCTCATACATACCATAAAGAATATTCATCAGCGTAGATTTCCCCGCGCCGTTCTCCCCAACTATTGCATGTATCTCTGCATTCTTAACCTGCAAGCTGACAGAATCATTCGCTTTGATCCCGCCAAATGACTTGGAGATATTTTTCATTTCAACTGATAGCATAACCGTGTTAGAAGGCGGAAAGGTTTATAAGGTTTATAAAGTTTGTAAGGTCCGTAAAGTTTATAAAGTTAGAAAAGCAATTAAAACGGATAAATCTATTTCCTGCCATAGAATTTCTTTTAACCTTATGAACTAAAAACTTTATAAACTTTATAACTTGTGTTTGAAAGAACTATTTAAACGGTACGATTATCTTTCCTGAAATTATATCGTTTCTTGCATCTTCGGTTTTTTTGCGGACTTCATCAGTTATCAGGTTTTTATTCTTATCGTTATAAATATAATCCACTCCTTTTGATTTTAGCCCGAACGTTTCAACTCTTCCGCCTTTGAATGTGCCGTCTTTTGCTTCTTTGATGCAGTTGAACACGGCTACGTCAACTGATTTGATCATACTTGTTAAAATGAAACCGGGAGCCTCATCGTTCTGGTCGGAATCAACTCCAATAGCAAGCTTCTTAGTCTCTCTTGCCGCTTCAAAAACGCCGAGGCCGGTAACGCCGGATGCATGGTAAATAATATCCGCGCCCTGTGAATATTGCCCGAGCGCAAGCTCCTTGCCTTTGCCGGGATTTTTGAATGCGTCGCCGGTAACTCCTGCGTATCCGATCAGCACTTTGCAATTTGGATTTGCATACTTAACTCCTGCTTCATATGAGACCTGGAATTTTTTGATTAATGGCGATTCCATTCCGCCGACAAATCCAACTGCGTTTGTTTTCGTTGTAAGTCCCGCAATTACGCCGACAAGAAATGAGCCTTCTTCTTCTTTGAATTCAAGCGCAATTAAATTTTGTGGGAGTGTTTTTGAAGTATCGACAGTGTAATCAACACAAGCGAATTTTTTATCCGGGAATTCCTGCGCCATCTTGGTGATTTCATCAGTGAAGATAAATCCTATTCCGAAGATTATTGCGATATCCTGCCGGCTTGCGAACTGCCTTAAAGCGGCTTCTCTATCTCCGCCGGGGCCCGGTTCTATATATTCATATTCTATTCCAAGTTCTTTTTTTGCCTGTTCAAGTCCGCGGTATGCGGCGTCGTTGAATGATTTATCGCCCCTGCCGCCTACGTCAAATACAAGCCCCACTTTGATTGAGCCTGTTTTTGTTTCGTTCTTTGATTCGTCTTTTTTGCCGCAGGATGAAAATAGAAATATCGCGATTGTAATTAATAGAGCAAGTCGTTTAGTCATTGGTTAATCCGGTCTAAGTGGCAGTTTATACCTGTATTTTCTCAAAATTAACGCAATTTTCCAAGAGGTGCAATTGAATATTGGCGCTTCCGTTTGGCGGTTTTCTAACTAAATTTAAACATCTATTCAGTATATTTGTAATCTAATCTATTTTAAAAATTATGAAAAGGTTATTTGTTGTATTTTTAATCTCGGTATTCTCTTTATCGCTGTTTGCGCAGGATAATATTAAAGAAGTTACAATTTTGCACTGGAATGATTTCCATGCGCATGACCAGACCCAGAAGGGGACTAAGAAGAATTCCGAAACTGGGAAAGAAGATACCTATTATTACGGCGGCACAGGCTGCATGCTTGGCTGGGTTAAAAAGCTAAGAACGGATAATACGCTGGTGCTTAATGCCGGCGATGATTTCCAGGGAACGCCTATTTCAAACTTTACTCATGGGCGCTCGCAAATAGAATTATTGAACCTCTATAATATCGATGCGTTTGTCATAGGCAATCACGAATTCGATTACAGCGATCTGTCGCTCGACTCCGCCTTGCAGCTTGCAAACTTCGATTACCTTTCGGCAAATATTTATTTCAAGCCCAAAGGAAACCTGATTGGTAAGTCATATGTAATTAAAGAGATAAACGGCGTTAAGTTCGGGATAATAGGCATCACCGCTCCTGACTTAAGAGAACTTTCTGTTCCCAAAAATCTTATGAATATAGAAATGCTGAATACTGATTCGGTGATCCAGGTTGGGATTAACGAATTAAAGTCGCAGAAATGCAATGTTATAGTTCTATTAACTCATGATGGCGTTGATAATGATAAGCTGCTCGCTGATAAATTTTACGGCGACGTGGATATAATAGTAGGCGGACACTCGCATACGCCGCTTTTCAAGCCTGTGAATGAAAATGGCGTAATAATTGTGCAGGCTGGCTCATACTCAAAATACTTAGGCGAGCTTGATCTGAAAATTGATGTTGATAAAGATACCGTTATTAAATATTTCGGCAGGCTTTTTGAAACAAATAAAGATTCCGCTTTTGACCAGGAGGCCGATTCGAAAGTAAATGATATGGTCGCGTCAATCGGACCCGAACTGCAGCGCGTTATCGGCAAGCTTGAAGTTGACTGGCGTTCATCATACGGCGAGGAATCGAACCTTGGCCAGTTTGAGGCGGATGCGTTTAAATGGAAAACCAATACCGACGTGGCTATGCTTAACGGCGGGGGATTAAGAAAAAGCCTGAACAAAGGCAACATAACAATAAGCGATATTTGGGAAATTAATCCCTTTGGTAACGATCTGGATATAATAAGTGTGAGCGGGAAAGCGCTGAAAGACATGTTAAACGGCAATGTTGCTATTAAGGTTAAGAATTCAAGAGAATCCAAAGGCACAGAGATGTTAAGCGTATCCGGCATAACTTACAGCTACGATACAAGCAAAGGAGATGGGAATTATGTATCGGATGTTAAAATTGGCGGCAAGCCGCTGGATGAGAATAAAACATATTCTATCGCGGTAAACAGTTTCATATTCAGCCA
>CAZMRG010000020.1:0-13643 GCA_964568655.1 uncultured Ignavibacteriales bacterium
ATAAAGTTACAGGAATAGCGCCAAAGAAAGAAGGCGCGCCTCCTGCTTTTACAAAAGTCTTTGGAGATGCATTGGTTGAAATTTGCAAGCAGAACGAAAGAGTTGTTGGCATAACGGCCGCAATGCCTGACGGCACAGGATTAGATATACTTCAAAAGGCGATGCCGGACAGGTATTTTGATGTTGGCATAGCCGAGCAGCATGCTGTAACATTTGCCGCCGGTATGGCCACAGAAGGTTACACGCCGGTTGTAGCGGTGTATTCATCATTCCTGCAAAGGGCGTTTGACCAGATCGTCCATGATGTCGCTATCCAGAAACTGCCTGTAGTATTTGTTATGGATAGGTCGGGAATTGTTGGCGCTGATGGGCCAACACATCACGGTTCGCTTGATTTAAGTTATTTCAGATGTATACAGGGCACGGTATTGATGTCCCCAAAAGATGAACAGGAATTGCGTAATATGCTTTACACGGCAACATTATATAAAAAGGGGCCAATTGCTATAAGATACCCGCGCGGCAATGCAATTGGGGTTAAGATCAATCCGTTCGAAAAAATAGAAATTGGCAAGGGCGAAATTGTTGAAGAAGGCAAGGATGCGGCTATTATTGCAATTGGTAACATGGTGCAGATGGCGCTTAAAGCCAGAACAGAACTTGCCAAAGATGGAATTGATATTGAAGTAGTGAATGCAAGATTTGTAAAACCGCTTGATGCAGGCTTACTAAGAGATGTGTTTAGCAGGCATAAAAAAGTTTTGACTATTGAAGATAATGTTATAATCGGCGGGTTTGGCTCAGCGATTCTTGAGTTTATGAACCAGAACAATATTAAGGATGTTGATCTGATAGTGCACGGGCTGCCTGACAGGTTTATAGACCACGGAACGCCTGATGAACTTTACGAAGAATTGAAAATGGACGGCAAAGGTATAGCCGGAATAATAAGGGAATTTTTAATTTCCAAAGAGAAAGTGATAATTTAATTATTCATGATTTGGTGGACAACATTTTTGGGGGCTGAAAAACCAGGATTTAAATGGAAGATATAAAACCAAAGGACAAAAGTTCCTACATTCCTCTTTCAACTTTAACTAATAAAGCTAAACAAACAGGCGGAACGAGGAAGCTTTACGTCGAGACGTATGGCTGCCAGATGAACTTTGCCGATACTGAAATTGTTAACGGCATTATGGGTAACCACGGCTACACTATTACAGATGATATAGAAGACTCAAGCGTAATACTTGTAAACACATGCAGTATCCGCGAGCATGCCGAAGCGAAAGTTCTGCAGCGCTTAACTGAGCTTAAGAAGTATAAGAAAAATAATCCGGGTATGGTTATCGGACTGATTGGCTGTATGGCGGAGAGATTTAAGAGAGATTTAGTTAAGAAAACTAAAGTTGTCGACCTTGTTGTTGGCCCTGATGAGTATCGTAAAGTCCCCGAGCTGATAGAGAACATAATTGATACAGGCGAGAAGGGGATTGCAGTAAGACTTTCGAAAGTTGAAACCTACGATGATATAGTCCCGCTAAGAAAAGAAGGTATCAGCGCATGGCTCTCTATTATGAGAGGATGCGATAAATTCTGTTCTTTCTGCGTTGTGCCTTATACAAGAGGAAGAGAAAGAAGCCGTCCGTTAGAAGGAGTTGTGGCCGAAGTTGCGCAGTTGTGGCGCAATGGTTTTAAGGAAGTAACTCTGCTTGGACAGAATGTCAACTCATACGCCAGCAGCGGAAATGATTTTGCGGATCTACTTAGAGAGTGCGCCTTAGCAGTTCCTGAAATTAGAATTCGTTTCACAACTTCACATCCGCAGGATATTTCAATGAAGCTGATCGAGACAATTGCTAAGTATGATAATTTATGTAATTACATACACTTACCTATGCAAACGGGCTCAAATAGAATTTTGGATTTAATGAAGCGCAGCTACACAATTGAACATTACATGGGTATTATAGATAACATAAAAAAAATAATCCCCGATGTTTCTTTATCAACAGATATCATTACCGGATTCTGCACTGAGACAGATGAGGATCACGGAATGACACTGGATATAATGGATGAAGTAAAATTTGATGGCGCATACATGTTCAAATATTCACCGCGTGAAAAGACCAAAGCATGGGAAATGAAAGATGATGTTGATGAAGAAACCAAAACCAGCAGGATGATGGATATTGTTGAGCTGCAGCGGGTTATATCTCATGAAAAGAATTCCGGGCTGATTGGCGGCAAATATGATATCGTAATAGAAGGTGTGAGTAAGAAATCTGATTCAATGCTTACAGGAAGAACCGACGGCAATAAATCTGTAATTATTCCTAAGAACGGAACAAGCATTGGCGAGAAAGTCACAGTAAAAATTTTAAAAGCCAATTCTGCAACATTATTTGGAGAATTGGTAAAATAGAAATTGTTTGAATCTTACCCGTCCTGACGCCTGCCTGCTGCAGGCAGGGACACCCCTCTCCTTTGATGAGAGGGGCCGGGGTGAGGATAATAATGGAAAGTATAGCTGCAAACATATCAAGCGATCTGCTGGGACTGTCGATTCCGATAGTGGAATTGCGGCAAATTATTAAACAGGTAGCGCCCACCGATGTAACGGTCTTAATTACAGGTGAGAGCGGCGTGGGTAAAGAAGTTGTAGCTCATGAAATTCATAAGCTTAGCAAACGCGCCGATAAGCCTTTCATTACAGTAAATTGCGGCGCAATACCGGAAGGAATAATTGAAAGCGAGTTGTTCGGGCATCAAAAGGGTTCGTTTACCGGTGCGATAGAAACGCGTAAAGGTTATTTTGAATCGGCGGATGGCGGTACAATATTTCTTGATGAAATAGGCGAGCTTCCGCTTGCAACGCAGGTAAAATTCTTAAGGGTGATAGAGAACGGCGAATTTATGAAAGTCGGCGGCACAAAACCTGAGAAGGTCGATGTCAGGATCATTGCCGCAACCAACAGGAACCTGGAAGAAGAAATTGCTTCAGGTTCATTCCGCGAAGATCTGTATTACCGCCTTCGTTCAATAAACATTTTAATTCCCCCGCTTCGTGAAAGAAAAGAAGATATTGAAGTCCTGTTCAATCATTTCGTTAACTCATTCTGTTCAAAAAATAAAATTGATTTCAAAGACGTCTCCCAACAAGCGATGGAATATATTATTAATTACAGCTGGCCGGGTAATGTCAGGCAACTGAAAAATTTTACCGAGAGCCTGATCACTTTGAACGGTGATAAGAAAATAGAAGTTGATGATGTAATACGCCATCTTAATATTCCGAGGAAGGAATCTACTCTTCCGGCTCCGGTTTCGGTTTTCCAGGGTCAGGACGATAAACAGCTGTTATTTAGGGCTTTATTTGAGCTAAAAACAGACATTATGGATATTAAAAATCAGATAGAGAACCTGGGGGCAACAGCGAACTCAAAAATTCCTGAAGACGGTTTTCACATCCCTGACGAGAAGATAGAAAACATTTCATATGATGAGTTTGAACAGGAACTGTTAACATACTATTGGAAAAAATATAACGGCAACATTAACAGGATAGCTGATAAGCTTAAGATCAGCAACCGGACATTATACCGGAAATTTAAAAGTTACGGATTGAAAAATGGCAAGGCGTTTAATTAGAAATATAAATAAGCGGGTTCTTATAAAACGTTTACTCTTGCTGGCGTTAGTTGTTGCGTTCAGTTCTTGTAATTACGGTTTTAAAGGCTCGGCGCCGCCGCAAGGAATTAAAACAATTTTTATTCCCAATATTCCCGACAATAGCGGGTTTGGGCTGGCAACATTGGGCGAGGATTTAACTCAGCTTTTAAAGACGAAATTTATTAAGGATAACACCCTGGAGTACGCTGAAAAGACATCAGCCGACGGAATGGTGACATGTATTGTCACCAGCGTCAAAGATGATCCTTTTGTAGTATCCGGCGGCGAAACAGTTTCGAAAAGAAAAGTAACGCTGATCGTTTCGGTGGAATTTCAGAATCTGAAAACTAAGAAAACTATCTGGAAGAAAGATTTCACCGACTGGGGAGAATATGACAGTTCAACAGGCGGATTTTCTAAGCGCGATGACGGCGTTAAGGTAGCCGAGGATAAACTGACCGATGATATTCTTCTGGATGTTACTTCCGACTGGTAGATGTGCCATGTCAGGATATTTGCAAATTAATTATTAAGGTAAGCACAATTGGAAAAGATCATACTGTTCACTTATATAGGTTCGCTGATCATACTTTTTACGTTCGGTTCTCATGGACTAATAATGGTATATTACTATTTAAAACATAGGCACAAAAGGGATGATTTCAGCGGGGTTTTAGACGGATACCCGATGGTAACGCTTCAGCTTCCCATATATAACGAGATGTACGTTATAGAACGCCTCATAAAAGCCGCATGTGAAATCGACTATCCTATAGACAGGCTTGAGTTCCAGGTTCTTGATGACTCAACTGATGAAACTGTTGAGATAGTTGATAAAATTGTGAAAGAATATAAGCTGCTTGGATTTGATATTTGCCATATCCACCGCGATGACAGAACAGGATATAAGGCGGGCGCATTGAAGGAAGGGCTTAAAACCGCAAAGGGTGAATTCGTCGGAATATTTGACGCGGATTTTATTCCAAGAAAAAATTTCCTGAAAATTGTTCTGCCGTTTTTCAACGATCCTAAAATTGGGATGGTGCAAACAAGATGGGAACATCTTAACCGTTCATATTCGCTTATCACTCAAATTCAGGCGCTGGCTCTTGACGGGCACTTTGTTATCGAGCAGCAGGTGAGGAACAAAGCTAATTTCTTTATCAACTTTAACGGAACAAGCGGCGTATGGCGCAAAGAATGTATTTTCGATGCGGGGAACTGGGAAGCGGATACGCTGACCGAGGACCTGGACCTATCTTACCGCGCGCAGCTCAAAGGATGGAAGTTTAAATATCTGACGGATTTCACAACTCCCGCCGAAGTTCCTTCAGAAATTAATTCTGTGAAAACGCAGCAGTTCAGGTGGACAAAGGGCTCGATTGAAACCGCAAAGAAAATGCTGTTTCGCGTTTGGAAGGCAGACCTGCCATTGAAGCATAAGATAATTTCAACATTTCATCTAACAAATAACATCGTGTTTCCATTCATATTGCTGGCGTGCCTGCTGAATATGCCTATTGTGCTTATTAAGAACACGGGGCAATATGATACTTACTTTGCTTTCATGTCGGTATTTGTACTGGCTTTTATCGGATCGTTTTTATTTTACCTGTTTTCGCAAAAAGATGTGTATGCTGATTGGCGGACGCGCGTGCTCCTGTTCCCTGTATTTATGGCGGGAAGCATGGGTTTTGCCATCAATAACACCAAGGCGGTGTTTGAGGCTCTGATAAATAAGAAATCTGAATTTGTAAGGACTCCAAAATACGGCATATCCGGCGAAAAAGATTCCTGGAAAGACAAAAAATATGTTCACAAAAAAATAAAATTATCTGTTATTTTCGAATCATTGCTTGCTTTGTATAGTCTTGCGGCGGTTATTGTATCGCTGGCGACTTTACAGATATCGGCTATCCCGTTCCAGCTGATGTTCACTTTTGGGTTTGGGCTTGTCGCATATCTTTCAATAAAGCATGTAATAGTTTCAAACAGAATGGCTAAAGAATCAACATAACATAATTGGTAGATAGCGACATAATAAAATATCTGATAACAAAATTCGAAGATAAGGTAAGGACTAATCCGCTTACTCCTGAGTTTGTTAAGCTTGCGAATTATTATCTTATCAACGGCAGCGTTACTGAGGCTATCGACCTGCTTCTGGCGGGATTGAAGTTTTATCCGAATTATGTGACGGCGCGGATATTACTCGGTAAATGCTACCTTGCCAATAAATATTATTTCGACGGGAAGAAAATTTTTGAACAGGTTCTGACTGAAAATCCGGATATGGAAATTGTAAAAAAGTATCTTGATATTGCCAACGATCTGGCGAAGAACGAGGTTTCCAGGAAGCACGAAGACGATCTGATACCTAAGCTCGATTTTAAAGCGCCGCCTTTCAACGATTATGATTTTAGTTATAACTTATTCCCCAGTTACGAAATTGACGATATTATAGGGGAGAGCAAAATTCTTGAAGCAGTAGGCGAAATGCCTGAGTACAACGACTTTAAGAACATAGTCGAATCTCCGCACTACTTTAAAAAGGAAATTGTAAAACCAACCTTCGAAAAGAAAAGGCTCAAGAATAAATTTGAAGTTAAGATAATTACCGAAACGCTGGCTGATATTTTCGCGAAGCAGGGGAATTATTTCGATGCAATTGAAGCTTACTCGCACTTACTCAAAATAAAACCTGACAGGCGCGAGATACTAGAAAGTAAGATAAGCGAAGTTGAGGTGCAGATAAATAAGCTGATAAACGATTTCTAATTTTCTTCTTTGGGTATTGCCGGATTTACCTTTACGACTTTCTCTCCTTTTATAACAACGCTCCCGGATTTAGCGCCTTTATACTTCTGAACATTTTTAGTTTCTGTATATGCAACGGGCACATGTCCGGCGTTTTTAGCTTTGCTGTAGTATGCAGCAATTGCGGCCGCCAGCTTTATTATTTCTTTTGGAAATTCAGTTATGCCTTCGGGAGCTTTTAAAACAGTATGCGAGCCGCTAGTGCCGCGGACATGAAACCAAAGGTCGTTCTGGTTTGTGTATCGCATTGAAAGTAGGTCGTTTGAGGCGCTGTCTTTGCCAACCCATACTTCAAATCCGCCTTCAAGCCTGAATATCCTGAATCGCTTCAGGTTTATATCTTCCTGTTCTTCATCCATGTTAATAAAGCAATTTTGTAATATCCATCAATTTAAACAATGAAAAATATGAGTCCTCATTTCATCCTTATGCACAAAAAAGGCCGTCTATCCAGACAGCCTTTACAAAACTAAATATCAATTATTTTTAATTAGATTCCCGCAACGCTTCTGCGCCGCCAACTATTTCGAGTATTTCTTTCGTGATAGAAGCCTGCCTTGCTCTGTTGTATGAAAGCTGCAGCGTCTTCATCAGGTCATTGGCGTTGGTGGTAGCTGAGTCCATTGCCGTCATCTGCGCAGCCTGTTCGGATGCATATGACTCAAGCAAAATTCTCCAGATTTGCGTCTTTAAGCTTCTTGGAAGCAAGTGCTCAACAATCTCTTTGCTTGAAGGTTCGTAAATATAATTCGATAAAATATTCTTAGCGCCTTCTGCTTTTGGGAACGGCGGAATTGGCAATATTTGTTCTTCAACTATCTTTGATTGCGCCACGGATTTAAACTCATTATATATTGCAACAACTTTATCAAACTTCTTATCGCAATATCCGCTTATAAGCTCGGTTATGATATTCTGCGCATGTATAAATTGAAGTTTATCAAATATGTTAGTGTATTTTGCAAAAAAGTCGTAATGCCTTTTATTAAAATGGTCATAACCCTTCTTGCCAATTGTAACCAGGATCAGTTCCTTTGCATTGTAAAAATCAGCGTAAGTAGTTTTTATCGAGTTTTCAACATGCTTAATAAGGTTTGTGTTGAATGAGCCGCACAAACCTCTATCGCCTGTAACTACAATGAGGCATAATTTTTTTACTTCTCTTTCTTTCAGCAGGGGATTATCAAAATCCTCAACAGTAGGAATGAGATTCCTCAGAATTTCATCTATCTTCCTCGCATAGGGCCTTGCGGCAACAACATTCATTTGCGCCTTGCGGAATTTTACCGAAGCAACCATCTTCATTGCCCTGGTAATCTTCTCGATATTCCTTATGCTGCCTATGCGGCTTTTTATTTCTCTTAATGTCGCCATTTATTTTTTTATAGATATCTTAAAACCATCGGTAAAGCGTTCAAGAATATCTTTAAGCTTAGCCGCGGTATCATCGCTTAGGTCGCCTGAAGTTGCGATAGCGTTAAGCAGATCTTTGTATTTCATTTCCATGGTCTCAAGGAATTCTTTTTCATACCTTGCAATATGCTCAATCGGAATTTCATCAAGATAACCGTTTGTGCCGGCAAATATTATTGCAACCTGTTTTTCAACCGGATACGGATTATACTGCCCCTGTTTCAGGATTTCAACAAGCCTTGCGCCTCTTCTTAGCTGCTGCAAAGTAGCTTTATCAAGGTCAGAACCGAATTTCGTAAATGCTTCAAGTGCGCGGTATTGAGCAAGATCAAGCCTCAATGAGCCCGCTACTTTCTTCATAGCTTTAACCTGAGCATTACCGCCTACGCGCGATACCGAAATACCAACGTTGATAGCCGGCCTGATACCTGAGTTAAACAAGTTCGATTCCAGGTAGATCTGTCCGTCGGTGATCGAGATAACGTTTGTAGGAATATAAGCCGATACGTCTCCCGCCTGTGTTTCGATGATAGGAAGCGCAGTTAAGCTGCCGCCGCCAAGGTCATTGCTAAGCTTTGACGCTCTTTCAAGCAATCTTGAGTGAAGGTAAAACACATCGCCCGGATAAGCTTCGCGTCCCGGAGGCCTTCTGAGCAACAGAGAAACTTCTCTGTAAGAAGCAGCCTGCTTTGATAAGTCATCATAAACGCACAGCGCGTGCCTGCCTGAATCTCTGAAATACTCGCCAAGCGTAGCGCCTGAATACGGAGCCAAGAACTGCATTGGCGCGGGATCAGAAGCGCTTGCAGAAATTACAGTTGTAAATTCCATTGCGCCTGATTCTTCAAGTTTCGCAACAACCTGCGCAACCGTTGATTGTTTTTGCCCGATAGCAACATATATACAATAAACGTTCTGCCCTTTTTGATTAATGATAGCGTCTATCGCGACCGCTGTTTTCCCGGTCTGCCTGTCGCCAATTATAAGTTCCCTCTGGCCTCTTCCTATCGGGATCATCGAGTCGATAGCCTTCAATCCTGTCTGGAGCGGCTCTTTAACCATCTGCCTTTGAATTACGCCAAGCGCCTTTCTTTCGATCGGAAGGAACTCTGTTGTCTGTATTGCTCCTTTGCCGTCGATAGGCTGGCCGAGCGGGTTAATAACCCTGCCAAGCATTGCCTCGCCAACCGGCATTGAAGCGACTCTTCCGGTTCTTCTTACTTCGTCGCCCTCTTTAACCAGCGTGTAATCGCCAAATAAAATACATCCAACATTATCTTCTTCTAAGTTAAGCGCCATGCCGAATACGTCATGCGGGAACTCGATAAGTTCGCTTGCCATACATTTTGTTAATCCGTAAACGCGGGCTACGCCGTCGCCGATCTGAACAACCGTGCCTACGTCGTAAACGTCAATCTCTTTTTCGAAACCTGATAATTGTTTCCGAAGTATCGCCGATACTTCATCTGGTTTTACTTCTGCCATTTCTGATTATGATTTATTTTAATTTATAATCTTTTTTAAGCGTCTGAATAAACGCTTTTTTATCGTCGCATTTGTAAACTTTATTGATGTAATCGTAAGCATCATCAACTTTTCCGAGGTTATAATAATCTTCGGTGATTGCCGCGAGCAAAGCCTGCACAGGGCCTGATTCAGCGCTGTATATATCCTGGCCCGGCTGGGGACAATTGTATCCTTTTGTCAAATAATCGTCATTCAACTGTTTTTTATAATCAGCCAGGTCTTTTTCTATGAGCTTTGGGAATTTCTTTGTAACATCAATAAACTTTCCGTTTTTATATTGGTAGATCAAAATAGGAAACTGCGAACCTGCAAAGCTTGTAAAAGCGTAAGCAAACCGCACGTCAAATCCGGACAGTTCCATCACGCCGTCGCCGTCAATATCTTTGATCTCGTAACCTGAGTCTCCCCAGAAAAGAGTATCTTTTACTGTATATTTGTCATTCTTTATTATTCCTGCTGTAAGTAATGTGCAGCAATGTGCCCCGCCTGTATAGTATTCAATTAGTAATACTTTTTCTCCGTTGCTTTCAAGTTTTATATCCTTAATTGATTGTACTGTTCCGGCAGTTATAGTATCGTACAGAATATTCTTACCGTTCTTGCTTATTGATAAATTTGAGCAATAATTTGTTGTATCATAAATTCCCTTAATTGTATAACCGTCGTAATTATAAACTATCGTGCTGTCGTTTTGCGCAAGCGCCGATATTGTTAACGTCAATAAAAATAATATGCAAACTATTGTTTTCAATTTGACTGAAAGCTCCCCGCTTTAAATTGTTCGTATAATAATTCAAGTTGCCGCTTGATGCTTGCGTCAATTATTGTGTCGTTTATCTGAGCAATAAAACCGCCCTTAATGTCAGCATCTACGCTGAACGAGGCTTCAATTTTCTTTCCTGAATACTGTTCCAGTTTTTCGGCCAGAGCTTTTCTTTCATCGCCGGTCATTTCGATCGCAGTCTTTATCTTAGCCGAAATTATGCCTCTCTTCTCGTTAAGCAGGTCCACGAAATCTTCGCAGATATCAAACAGAAAATTCTCGCGGCTTTTGCGGCAAAGTATTTGCAGGAACAGCAGGCTGATATCCGATACTTTCCCGTCGAACAAAGCCTTGATTGTGGTTTCTTTCTTTCGTTCATTTATCAGCGGCGTAGAAAGAAATAATCTCAGGTCGCTGGAAGCGGCTATAGACCTTCCGATACATGCGAAGTCATCTTTGAGCGTATCCAGAGCGTTCTTCTCCAGTCCGATATCATACAAAGCCAGCGTATACCTTCTTGCTACTTTTCTGTTTATCATTTCCGGTTATGCTTTCTAGTTTTTCGGGATCTGGTTAATGAAATCGTCGATAATTTTTTTCTGTTTGTTCTGGTCAAGATTCTCATCTATGATCTTTCCTGCAGCCTGAACCGCGAGATTAGCAATCTCATCTTTCAGTTCATTTAGCGCCGAGACTTTTTCTCTTTCAATTTCAGCTTTTGCCTGCTGGATAACTTTCTGGGCGTCTTCGTTGGCCTTACCCATGAGGTCGGTTCTTAGTTTATCCGCCAGCTGCTTACTTTCATTCAGAATCTTTCTTGATTCTTCATCAGCTTTCGCCAGGAGTTTTTTATTCTCTTCCAGAATTTTTTCTGCTTCCTGTTTAAGGTATTCGGCTTTTTCAACCGAGTCCTTTATACCCTGTTCCCTGTCATGCAGCGACTTAAGCAGCGGGCCCCATGCATACTTTTTCAGGATAACAACCAGGATTATGAATATCAGGATAGTCCATATCATAAGCCCCGGTTCAACCGAGAGTAAAGTATCTTTCTTGCCGCCCGGTTCGTTACTGACAAACAGCAGTATATTATAGAAATATGCTAAAAATATGTGCATAATAAACCTTTTGTTTAAGAAAAAGTGCTTTAATACTATTTTGAATTTCTAAAGATGCATGTTTCAGTACAAGCAAATCCCTAAAAAATTCTTAAATAGCCGCGGAGTAAATAGTTAACTAAAAACTATTTTCCCTGTAAAATGAAACAGATAACCAAAGCGAACAAAGCGACACCTTCTACCAAAGCAGCCGCGATGATCATGGTTGTTCTGATATCTCCGGTTGCTTCAGGCTGCCTGCCGATAGCTTCGAGAGCTGAACCAGCTAATTTTCCGATTCCGATACCCGCTCCGATTACCGCCAATCCTGCGCCTATTCCTGCTGCTAATGCTGCTAGACTCATTTTTTAATTTGTCCTTTCTTAATTATTGAATTTTATTGTTTTATTATTTTAATTTCTGATATCAATGTTCTAATCTTGGTTGTTGGTGATAACACCAACAACGGCCATAAATCTACAATGTCTTTCTTTTAAATCTCAAATCGAAAATCACAATTCTCAAATCCAATCAGTGTTCCTGATGTATTGCCATGCCTATGAACAACGCCGATAATATTGTGAAAATATATGCCTGCAAAAGTCCTACTAATATCTCAAGCAAATAGATAAACAAAGAAAATGCGATTGATACCGGCACCATTACATATCCTAAGGTAAATATTAAACTAATGAATGCGAGAATAACAATATGTCCCGCTGTCATGTTTGCAAACAAACGAATACACAACGCAAACGGCTTTGTGAGAAGCGAAATAAATTCTATAATTACCATTACAGGCAATACGTAAATGGGCACTCCCGGCGGAATTAACCCTTTGAAATATCCTACGACACCGTTATTTTTAATTCCGTGGACCTGGGTCATTACAAAAGTTATAATTGCTAGCGAAGCCGTAATGCTGACGCTTCCCGTTGGCGTGTGTAAATAGGGGATCAGTCCAAGATAATTTGAAAGTAACACAAAGAAAAACACCGTGAAGAAAAATGGCAGGAATTTCACGCCTGATTCTCCCATCGCCGGGATAACTATATCATCTCTCACAAACACCATAATTACCTCAATGGCATTACCGATGCCTTTAGGAACAACATTCTTTTTGTTTTTGGAAGCGGCGTATATCAATACTATGATAAGCAGCGTTGCCGCAAGTATCATCATAAGTACATTGGTTGTGATTGATAAGTCGAGTGTAAAGCTTCCGATCTGTATTGCGGGAAGTTTTATCAGCGGATGATCTGAAACATGCTCAATGATCCAGTTGTCGCCTTCTTTTGGCGCCTCAGTAGTCAAATTTCGTAATGTATCCGGCTGGAGGAGGACTGTCAGAAAATTCATTTAGAGATAGTATACTGTTTATTCCTTCGGGAATATAATTCTCCCAAGGATTATTTTTAAATTTCGATGATGAATTCCCACGAATGTGGGAATCTTATATCAAATGTTAAGAAATATTATGCGTTGAAAAATTCCTGAAAAATAACTTTCGTTTCAAAGAACTTTCAAAGCATTTTAACTTTTAAAAAACCGATCAAAGATTCCCGCTGGAGTTTACCCCGAGCCTGACGCGGGGCGGGAATTCATGGAATTTTGTCTGGTGTGAAAATAGAGTATTTCAAGCGAAACAAAAATTACGTAAAACAAAAACGCAGAACCCACCAGTGAAACTTCATCAAGCCCTGCAATTTTCAAAAGAACAAGAAGCAGAATAGCCATAAACAGAATCCGTATCCCCATCCCGCCGAATATCACTATCATAAAGCTCTTAACAGATTTGTTCAGAGCTATTTCATTTAATCTGTAACCAACAAACGCGTTGATAAGGGAAACTAGAAAACCGCAAATAAAAGAAATTATTTGTAACCGGTTTAAGTAAACTTTAGCTGGGTAAGCCGCTATCAATAACACTGCCAGGCTTGATATGAGAACATTTCTAACAAAGGAATGTTCACTTTTTGTCTTCAATCTTACCTGATTTGCCAAATTTTATTACGTTCAAAGCCTTGAGCAATCCTAAAAAACCAAAAACAGAGCCAACAAGCACTCCTGCTATCATTAATATGTTACCTGTTCCAAGCCATGTATCTAAGCCGTAACCGATCAGCGTGCAAACCACAATAGCTATACCGTATTGAAAAGCATATTCGGCGTAAGACCAGCCGGAACGGTAAGATTCTGCAACCTGTTTTAACTCAGACGGCTGTTTCTCATCATTTTTTGACGATTTTTCCGCCATTTTTGCAGAATTTCTTTAGTTTACAATCAGCGAAAATAACGATTAATTAAAACAAAATCAATTTAAAGATTTAGAGGGGAGTATTTGTCATTCCCGC
>CAZMRG010000020.1:13743-31149 GCA_964568655.1 uncultured Ignavibacteriales bacterium
CCCTTTTTAACCCAACTTTACATAATATTTATGGCAGATATGTGAGATACAGTCAGATGAATCGTGAGATGGCTCTATTTTTTGCTTTTCCTTCGCAGATTTGAGCTTTTTCCCCGGTTTTTCTGTCTCATTTCTCACCTACTAAAATGAAACGCATTATGAATGGATGATAAGAATGAGGAATTGATAATATGAGAAAGAACAGAATTTCTTCAATCCCATAATAATACGTATGTTTTGGAGTAGCAAGGCAAAAATGAACGGATAGATTAGATTATCAGATTCATCAGATTCGGTCCGTGTCAGGCCTGCAAACCAGCCACTGCGTGCAATCAATACCAATTTATTGATTTTGTACCTTCGTCTTCGCTCAGGTTGAGAGAGTTAAAACCGCAGCCATTCTTTTGGATTTAGCGGAGTTCCGTTGAGCCATAATTCGAAATGAAGCCCCTGGCCGTCGGGCGTTTCGCCTGACTTCCCAATGATCTGGCTGAGCTTTACTTTGTCGCCGACGGTTACATTAATATCACTTAGCGAAGCATAAACCGAACGGTAGCCGTTATCATGATTAATAATAATTACTTTCCCGAAGAACGGGGCCTCGCCGGTCAGGCTAACAGTCCCGGCGGCAACTGCGTAAACTTTAGAGCCTTTTGCAATTGAAAGATCGATTCCATTATTGAACGATTTTGTCGCCGTGGCATTATTCATGTACTCGCCAAAATCATTTTGAATAAAACCAAAATCCAGAGGCAGATTCATGCCGCCTTTTATCTTATCAAAATCATCGCTTGAATAACTAAGCCTGTTATTTTTTGCACCTTTGTAGTTTTGCCTGTTATCAGTGAATGCATCGATAAAATCCCTGATCCTGTTTATCTGATCTTCTTTTCTGACTATTGACGCTTCGTTCACATCTTTTGAATTATCAAGCTGTGATTTTTTTATTCTGAGCGCTTTTAGCTGCTCATCAATCGCGGCTTTTTCGTTTCGTTTTGACTCAATGTAAAATCTCTGCGAACTTACTGAGAGCTTAAGCATGTTTTTCTTTTCCTCAAGCATAATTTTCTTAGCCTTAAGGTCCTTCAGTTCTTTTTTTCTGCTCAAGGCAAATCTCTGCAAATACTCGTTGCGCCTCATGAACTCGTTCGGAGTTTTTGAGCTTAGTAAAAGCTCGAGCTCGTAATTTTTCCCGTGTTTGTAAAGATTGATTATCCTGCTCCTGAAGCTGTTTTGTATTTTGTCTACTTCATCTTCCATGAATAATACCATATTCGTTTCAACGGCAATTTCCTCAGGGGAAAGGAAGTTTTGGTTCTGGTAATCTTTTAGAAAATCGTTCAGGGCTTTAACTTTATTTTCAAGGCTGTCAATTCCAACATTAATGTTTTCCTGTTCGGTCGCAAAAGAGCTGATAGTCTTGCGGCTTTCATCAATCTCCTTCTGGAACACGTCAATTTGTCTGTTCTTATCGCCTGTAACTTCGTCAAATGTGGCTTTGATGAATAAAATGCTTAAGCTCAATAAGAACACCGTGAGCCAAAGGGGCTTGTTCCTGTTTAAAGTATTTTTGATTCTTGTGAACAAATATTGTTATTTATCGACCCCCTCCTACCTCCCCCTCTTAGGGGGAGACGGTCATTGAAGGACTCTAATAGAATTGCATTCCCATTTTTATCCACGAGCTAAAGCTCGTGGCAATTACTAATTTTTTTATATATTCTTGTTACTAACTGAAGTTTCATTCCCGCGAAGGCGGGAATCCATTTCATATGCCGCTCCTAACGGAGCTAAAAGATTAGTTTTTATAAATCTCTACAAATATGCCGCTCCTGGCGGAGCTTATAGAAATGAAGCATTCTTCTAAATTTGTTTCATTACTAATTTCAGTTATTAACTGTTTTTTACTAAATTGTTTTTATTCTTTTTATGTTTTCTCGATCCGCAATCAACAATCCCCAATTCGCAATTTGTATCATTCCCACTTAATTATTTTTGCGGATTTTGGAATCTTCATTGTGATAGATATCTCAGGATTATTAATATCCTTGCTGTCGTAATCAAGATAAACCGCCTGCTGTTTCTCAGGATTCTTTATGACAATTTTATTCGGAAAATTTATTTCTTTCCCGTTTGATTGCTCTGCACTGTAGTTTGAATAACCCACTTCAATCTTCGATTTATTATCTTTATCCAGCATATTGTATTTCTGAATTGTAAACTTGGCGGGCTCGATGAAGTATTTTTCAATTCCCATAGCGTCATTTATCTGAAGCACATACATGCTGTTTTCGCATTGGGCGTCTGTGCTATCCAGCGATTCATCTTTGAAATGGAAACTTCCTGTAAAGCTGTTGATCAGCTCATCAAAAGTAACTTTAATTCTTAAAATTGCCCCTATGTTAAGCTCGGAGCTTGGCCCGGTAATAACTTTGTTTTCCTGCACATTATAATAAATAAAATCCTGCCGTGTAATAAGCGCCGTCGCTATAGAAATGCCGAAAGGGCCCCCGATCTTTACATATACGCTGTCAGGTTTTTTTATTTTTATTTCAATATCCCCTGTGCCGGAGTTATCAGGCGAGTCAAACGAAATTATCCCCGATGCTTCAAGCGACTGGATCAATGTTGAGTTGGAATTAACCCGCTCCTTTATAGATTTTATAGGGATCTTCTGCAGGTTCTCATCCTGCTGCGATGATGTGCATGCATAAATCAACGGAAGCGATAACACAAAGATATATGTAAAATATTTAATCAAATACTATTATATGTTTTCTAGTTTTTTTCGGTTTCTTTTTTAAATGCCCGGATAATGTTATCAGTAAATGCCGGGGTCCCGCCTGTCATTCTTTCAGGATGCCACTGCAGGCAAAGCATGAATGGCTTTGAAGCTGCGTCATCCCACTCGATAGATTCAATTATCCCATCAGGCGCTTTGGATGAGACTCTTAATCCTTCGCCAAGCCTGTCAACAGACTGGTGATGCGAGCTGTTTATCTTTCCTGATGTACTGCCCACTAAATTATAAAGCAGCGTATCTTTAAAAACCGTAACATCGTGTAGCCTGTCCTCGTCTTTGGCAATTTTTGTGTGGTCCGTTCCGCGAATTGTTTCTATGTCGCTTATCAGGCTGCCGTTCAGCCTGCAGTTTATCAGCTGCATTCCGCGGCAGATGCCGAGTATCGGAATTCCGTTTTCAAAAGCATGATCCAGTAAACGGAATTCAAAACCGTCCCGTTCAGGTATATAGTCTTCTCTGTTCAGGCCGTCTTCCCAATCCGCATAAAATTCGGGGAACACATCCACTCCGCCCGTTAAGACAAGCGATGAACATTCCTTAACTTTGTCAAAATTGTTCTCTTCCCAATCAAGGACCTCGAATTCAACTCCGCCTTTTTTCAACCAGTCAAGATACTTATCAAATTTACGTTCGCATTTGGAAACAGCGGTTTTTCTCTTCATGGTAATTTTAAAAGCTCGTCTATTCTGTCATAAAGAAACTGAGCATTGTTTGAAATTTGCATTTTTATTTTGGCATAATAAAGAGGATAATTATACAGCAAGTCTTTGTACAGGTTGTCTGTGGTCGATTTAAGCACAAGTTCGGAATTCTTAATCCTTACAAAGTCTTTCTGGGTTGTAATAATTGGCTGTAAATGATGTTTCTTGCTTTCGTTCATTATTCTCTGAATTTCTTCCTGGTTGAAGCTATGATGGTCAGGAAACGTTAAAAATCCGCTTATTTTCACATTTTTTTTATCCAGCAGCGCCTTAAATGAATCAGGGTCAGCTATTCCGCAGAAGGCTACAGCCGAAAGATTTTCGTTTTTGAGGATTTCTCCTTTGATATTAACAAAATTTTCAAGTTCGTATTTGCAGGTGACGCGCGGTTTATTCTTCGTTTTAACAATAAACAGATCGTCGTTAAATTTGTCGTTAACAATAACGATATCGGCTCTGTAAATGGCGGAATGCGGTTCCCTGTAATTGCCGGCGGGAATCAAAAAATTGTTTTTTGTTTCGCTCAACAGGACAATATCAAGCTGTCTCGCAAGCTTCCTGTGCTGAAATCCGTCGTCGATTATTATAACGTCAGGTTTAAATTTACTGTCGGCAAACTTCGCCGCTGACGATTTTTTGTCGCATATTACCAGCAAACCTTTTCCGGTATGATCATTGTTAAAGTTCTCGAGCAGCAGCAAACCTTCGTCGCCAAAATTTTCAGAGTTCAGCTGGTTTGCTTCGTTCTTAAAGTCAAACTCGACCACTTTCATATCGTCGGATTCGCGTTTAAAACCTTTTTGAACTATTACCGGGAATTTTCCGGCGGAGATTATATACTTTGCCAATAATTCAACAAACGGAGTTTTTCCGGTTCCGCCCGCGGATATATTGCCGACTGAAATTACTTTTGAATTAAGCTCAACCGGTTTAATTATCCTCCAATTGTACATTTTATTTCTAATGAATACAATGATTCTGAATAAGAAGCTTAGAGGAAGTAGGAATATTCTCATCAGTTTAACGCTAAATTTTTAATAGTTTCCGCCGCATTCAGCGAGGCGTCTTTGTCTCCTAAGATATCCCACACACGTCTCAGTTTTGATTTAAGTTCGTTCCTGTAGCCGGCATCTGTAAGCAGTTTCTTCGATTCAAGCGCCAAATTTGCGGCTTTGAAATCATTTTGAATGAATTCTTTTATAATATTCTCTTTTGCTATGATATTTACTATTCCAATATTGTTAATATTCACAATTGGTTTCATCAAAAGGTAATTTATGGGGGCCGTGCGTAAAAATATAAAATGCGGCGTTCCTATCAGCGCGCATTCCAAAGTTGATGTCCCGGCTTTTGACATAACAAGGTCAGAATTGAGGATCAGTTCATATGTTCCGCCGCTTACCAGATTGCAGCCTTCCATTTTAATTAAGTATTTATCAAATGCGCGGCGTTCAACGCTGGGCGCCTTGCTTATATTCACTTCAATATCAAACTCGCGTTTCAGTTCTTTAACCGTTTTCAAAAGTACCGGCAGGTGATTCTTAATTTCATTAAACCTGCTTCCCGGTAATATAGTAATAACTTTTCTTTTTCCATCAGAGTGTAAGTTTTTTTTGTTTTCATCCAGGAATTTCCTAATCCTTTTAACCAGCGGGTGGCCCACATACTCAGCAGCGACTCCGAATTTTTCATAAAACTCCACTTCAAAGGGGAACACAACCAGCATTTTATCGATATACTTCCTGATCTTGTGAACACGGCTTTCGCGCCATGCCCATATCTGAGGCGAAATATAATATATGATTTTTCCGGAATAGAATCTTCTTAATTCTTCCGCAAATTTCAGGTTAAACCCCGGGTAATCTATTAATATGACTGCATCAGGCTGATTTTCCTTTACAAACTTAAGGCAATCATTTAAAACATTTCTGAAAAAACCGTATTTTTTTGCTACATCAATGATACCAACAGCGGCAAGAGAATTGATGTCATATAATAATTTTACTCCCTGCGCCTTCATCTGGTCGCCGCCAAGGCCCGTTATATCAAGCTTAACGCCGCTGCACGCCAGGCGCAGCTCTTTAATAAGCTCGCCCCCATGCATTTCGCCTGATTGCTCCCCGGCGGATATGAATATGGTTTTTTTAATTAATGGGGCGGCGGATGCACCTTCCATAATTTATTGGTTCATAATTTATTGGTGTGTCAGGATGTAAATTAAGATAACCATCAGGGCAATAGAGCTCATAGCCTGCAGCGTTCTCTTTTCGGACTTATAACCGGCCTTCAGATCAAATTTTACTTTTGATTGTTTTGACATGTCGTAGGGCGCCCCGGGTAAAAAACGTTTTATTGAATTGCAGTAATCATCGTATTTCTCTTTAAACAACTCTCTTAACTTAGGCTCTTCCTCGTCTTTGATTATAAAATGATATTGAATATAAAAATATATCAGCCCGACTATTTGAAGCCAGGGCGAAAGAGAATTTGCCATAACGCTTATTCCGAAGTAGATCATAATATTCCCGAAATAAAGCGGGTTTCTCACGTAAGAAAAAGGACCTTGAGTAACAAGATTTGAAGCGCCGACTTTTCTTGTCCTGGTTTCGCCTCCGGCATATGATACGCCCCAAAGCCTTATGATCTCACCAAGCAAAGCAAGTATTAATCCTGCTATCAGCGTTAAAGTGGTCGGTCTTCCGTAAAGGAACATCGGAACAAGGAAGGGGAGCGGAGTATATGAGCGATATTTAAAAAAGAATTGTCCTAATTTCATTTATAGTGAGAAGTTTCTTAAATTATCTGAAAAATTCTTATGTGATTCTATTTACTTCTTATCCTCGAAGGTAAACATCTTTCCTGTTTACCCGGGCGTTTTGTCTCGGCTTTATAATTTTCTTTTCAAGGATCTTCTGAAGCTTATTTTTCACATCGCCGAAATCATCGTAATCAAAATATGTAATGTTATTTTTCCAGCAATATGAAGCCAGGGACTTCTTTGCAAAAACAATATCGGCGTAATTAGCCGCGCATACATCCGAAAACCCGTCGCCTATCAATACTGCAATCTCATCATCGCCGGTCATGTTCATCAGCAAGTTCCTTTTACAGCATCCGCATCTTGTGCATTCAGAATCGGAGTAGGGAAATTCAAGCCCGATCTTATTATCTTCAGTTAAAACAAACTTGTTGGCATAATAGGGGATACTTAGATCATGTTTTGCCAGTATCCTTCTAATATAGTAATCCATTCCTTCGCTTAGAATTGTAACTGGTATTTCCTCTTTACTGCAAAAATCAACGAATTCCTTAAATTTGCCGTCCAATTCAATACTATCAATAATCTCATCAAATTTATTCATGTCAAAATCCTGAACCAGCGAACATTCTTTCAGAAAACATTCCCGCGCCCCGATTTCCATGTTCTCAAATCGGGTAATCACATTGTTCCAGCTTTCTTTATCTTTGATGAAATACTCACCCATTTTGATCCATGCATCCAGCCGGGTGATAGTGCCGTCAAAATCACAAAATATCTTTAAATTGCGCCTCAAAACAAGCCAAAATAGACTTATTTAATAGCTTATTCAAGGTAAGGAAACATCTTGTCAGTTCAGCGGAAATAGTTTCCCATTTGCGCGGAATTCAATCCATTATATAAAAAAAAGAACAAGGAATAATGAGGCATTCCTTGTTCAGCTGTGGTTAAATAGACTAATTATCTAACCGGAGGTAAAAAACTTATTTTATGTTCCCTGGATCAGAGTTTTATGTAGTAGTTATAACTCATTAATACCAATATAACGCAATTAGCCAACAGTAAAGTTCCGCTTATAATTTTGATGGTTTTTGTCTTTAAATTTAACATTTTGATCTCCTTATCCTTTTATTATTAAGACGCCGCCTGGCAGAAAAAGGTTGCATTTGGTTTTCGGGCAAAATATTCAGCGTTTAGACTGCCGATAATGCTGAAATATAATTGATACTGAAAAATAATAGCGCTGCGAAAAAATAAAAAAGGGACTTAAACAGTCCCTTTTAACAATAACAACTATTCTAATTTTTTACTTTGCGTCTAAAAGCTCAACATCAAACGTAAGAGTGGAGTTTTCGGGTATTACTCCCGGGATGCCTTTATCGCCGTAGCCCAGCTGCGGCGGAATTATTAGTTTTCTTTTTCCGCCGATTTTCATAGTTGAAAATCCTTCATCCCATCCCTTGATAACCTGTCCGGCGCCGAGTTTAAATTGAATTGGTTTGCCCCTGTCTCTTGAGCTGTCAAATTTTTTCCCGTCCGGAAGCGTCCCGTCATAATGAACGGTTAGTATCTGTCCCTGTGTTGGGGCGGCGCCATCTCCGATCTTTTCATCAACGTACTTCAAGCCTGAGGCCGTAGTTACTTCTTCTCCCACCTTTTCACCTGCTTTCTTTGTGCACCCTTCCAATAACATTATTGAAATAAGTAATATTGCGTTTAATAAGATAATTTTTTTAATCATTTTTTTGATTTTATTTTAGAAATCCAGTTTTGCCTGTAAAATGTATTCTGTAAGAAGATCGATACAAAGATCAACATCCTTCAAGCTCAGCGTTTCAACCGAAGAATGTAAGTAACGTGTTGGCACAGAAACCACCGAGATAGGAACTCCCGCCCTTGTTTGCGAAATTGGGTCGGCATCCGTATATGTATGACCGTAATCTACGTCAATTTGATGCGGGATCTTTTTCTTCTTTGCGGTTTCAATCAAGCCGTCGGAAATTTTATTGTTGGAACGCACTCCTCGGGTAATTACCGGTCCTTTCCAGAGCCTTGTGTCTCCGAATTTCTCTTTGGGAATTTCAGGCTGGTCGGTCGCAGGTATAACATCAATGGCTATTGCGGCAGTAGGTTTAAGCTGGTAAGCGGCATTTCCCGCGCCCCAAACGCCGGTCTCTTCCTGTATGGATGAGACGCCATATACTGTTTTATTGAGTTTTTTGTTTTTGCTGAGTTTCCTGATCACTTCAGCGACAATATATATTCCCACCCTGTTATCCCAGCATCTGGCTGTTGCCGCGCCGTTGGCAAGCTCGCAGTAATTTTCTCCGAAAATTATCGGGTCGCCGACGGACACATATTTTTCAGCGTCTTTTTTATTTTTCGCACCGATATCTATCCATACCGTATGAAGTTCAGCTCTCTTATCTCTTTCCTGGTTTGTGAGCAGATGCAAAGATGTTCTGCCCATCCCGCCGTTTACGATTCCTTTTTTGGTGAGAATTCTCGCGCGCTGTGAGGCAAGAATATTCGGGTCAACTCCGCCTATAGGTTTAACGAAGATAAACCCGTCGTCATTGATGTAATTGACGATTAAACCGATCTCATCTGCGTGGCCAACGATCAAAATAGATTTTTGCTTGCCCGGATTTAATGTAGCGGTGAGATTACCGTGAATATCAGCGGCTATGTTATCGCAAAATGTTGATACTTCGCTGCGCCAAATTTTTTGAACCGGCTCTTCATAGCCGGAAGGAGCGGGCGTATCGATCAGGGATATTAGAAATTGTTTCTGAGATTCATTCATATAACTAGTCTTTTTAATTAATTGAAATTAAAGAGTCAGACCAGCATGGCGATTCCGCCATTGCCGCCGGAGGGCGAGACTGAAATTAACTTGCCATTTTTTGGTCATTAAACTTTACGTTTACAATGGTCGAAATTCCCTGCTCAGCCATTGTAACGCCATACATTGAATCGGCAGCTTCCATAGTACGCTTATTGTGCGTAACAATAATAAACTGCGTTTCTTTTGAAAACTTTCTTATAATTTTGACAAACCTGTCTATATTGGCGTCGTCAAGCGGGGCGTCAACCTCGTCTAATATGCAGAATGGCGAAGGCTTCACCTGGTATATCGCAAATAATAGCGCAATTGCCGTTAAAGTTTTCTCGCCTCCTGAAAGCAGGTCTATTAATTGCGGGCGCTTGCCTCTTGGCTTGGCAATTATATCGATCTTTGCGTCAAGCGGGTCAGGATTATCGGGGTCAGTAACCATCCTCAGATCCGCTTCGTCGCCTTCCAGGAATAACTCGGCAAATATTGACCTGAAATTGTTCCTTATCAGTTCGAAGGTCTCTGCAAACTTGAGCTGCGCGGTTTTATTTATTTCTTCTATTAAATTCATCAGGTCCTCTTCGGCTCTCACAAGGTCGCTTCTTTCTTCAATCATCCTTTCGAGTTCCTGTTTCTCCTGTTCGTATATCCCCAACTCCATTTGACCTGTCCCGCCAAGCTGTCTTAAGCGGTTGCGCATACGGTCAATTTCAGATTTAGAATGTATGAAATCAAAAATACCGGCGTCTTCATAATTCGTGTAAACAATCTCAAGGCTGTATTCTTCAGCAATACGGTCTTTATGCTCTTTTATTTCTATCCTGTCTTTGGTCAGCTGCATTTCATTCTGATGAATGAAGCTTATAATACTGTCTCTGCCTTCTCTGAGCGTCCTCTGGTCGTGCTCAACTTTGTCGACAAGTTTCTTCTTTACTTCATATTCAGTAGTTACCAGCGTCAGGTCTGTTTCGATCGAGGATTTATCAAACTCGATTTCGGCAAGCTTTGAGCGCAAACCCGATTGTTTTCCTTCTTCTCCCGTAAATTCAAGTTCATCTCTTAGCTTTGTTATTTCCTGCTGGTAGCCATGCGTCTCGCTAACGCGCGATTCAATGGTCTTCAGCCTCATCAACACATTTTCATCGGTCCTTATAAGGTCATTTTCGCAGTTGGTCAGTTCGGCCTTAACTTTCGCTGATTCAATGCTGAAAGTATTATATTCTTCACGTTTGCTTGTCAGGTTATCTGCAAGGTTCTCAAGCTCAGTAGTAAAATGCTCAAGCTCTTTCTCGCGCTGGTAGCGTTCGTTCTCAGCTTTTTCAACTTCTGAAATAAGCGTATCCAGTGAAACTTTTAATTCATTTGTCGAATCGTTAACAGTTTCATTCTCCCTGTTATTTGCTTCGATAAGAGAGTTTACCTGAGATTTCCTGTAATTTATCTGCGAAATATTATTTTCAAGCGACTGAACGCCCGAGCGCAGTTTCGTAATTTCATCCTGTAATGAATCAACGTCAATATCGCGATGTCGTTTTTGTAAGTCTTCAAGGCGGAATTTTTCCTGCTCTATTGTAATTTCAAACGCTTTGAGCTGCGATTTAAGGTCGGTTATGAATTTCTCCCTGCCTATCTTCAGCGATTCAGCGTTGGTTTTGCCGCCCGCCCTTATGAAACTGTCAGTAACGATATCGCCATCAAGAGTAATGAACTTGATGAAATTATCGCGTGAAAGCCTTTTGGCGATCTCAAAATTCTCTACTATAATATATTCGTCAAGCAGGTATTTGTATAACATCCAGTACTCATCAGGGCACTTGATAAACTTATCTGCCCATCCGTAAACCCCCGGCTGGCCGAGTATTTCAGGAAATTCATCCTGGAAAATATTGAATGTGGTCTGATAAAGCGTGTCTTTAATAATGAATGTAACTTTACCTTTTTGCTCGTTTGCCAGAACGCTTATGTGCTTTTCAGCATCCTGCAGGGAATTTACAATGAGGTAATTGGATATTTCGCCGAGCGCGGTTTCAATGGCTATCTTAAACTTATCTTCTACTTCAAGTTTATCAATGATGACCTTTACCGAATCCTCGCCTTTTTCTTTTACAAGGTAGCGGATGCCTTCGGAGTAATCATCATAGTTCTCAACAAAACTCTTCTGCATCTCAATTTTTTGCTGCAGTTTTTCAGCCTCGAGCGTCCTATATATTATTTCTTTTTCAAGCGAGTTAATTTCTTCCGCAAGCGAGTCTTTTACCTTCTTCTGGGCTGTATACCTATGCTCCAGAGTCTCTAATTGCTGAGATAATTCAGTCAGCTCAATATCGGCTTTCTTGATCTCACGGTCAAATTCCGAAATTTTATTAATATTCAGAATATTTTCGTCTGCAAGTTTGCTGCAGCGTTCAAGCTGGTCCTCAAGCCGTTTTTTGGTAAGCTCATACTCGTTTCTTTTTTCAAGAAGGTTCTTTGAGATAACTGAATGCTTATGAGCAAGATCCTTAAGCTCTTCTTTGCTTCTTTTGACCTTATTTTCAGTTTCATCTACTGTTCTCTTCTGAGTTTGCTGCGTCTCTTCAAGGATCGTTGCAGTATTCTTTAGAACTTGGATTCTTTCAGTAATTTCAAGCTTTGAACTCTTTAGTTTTTCGATCTGCTCTTCAAGCTCAATTTTCTCTTTTGAAAATCTTTCTATGTTTTCCTGCAGATGGCTGATCCTTTGCTCTGCCATAGAAATCGACGACTGTATAGAGCTGATCTGCAGATTTATCCTGTTAAACCTGTCCCTGGTTTCGTTCAGCCTGCTTTCTGTTACAGAAAGCTCCTGTTTATATTTATCAATAATAGCTTCGTTCTCGTTCAGCTTTGCCTGCAGGCTTTCGCGCTCGTCTTCTTTCTGCTTTAAGTTCGCCTCGGTCTGCTTGGTATCGTCAATTAACTTGGAATATTTACGCTGGTGGTAATCAATTTCCAGTATCTTAAGCCTTTCGCTTATCTCTTTGGCTTCCTGCTGCTTCTGCGCAATCCTTTCGTAAGCATTTACAGTTCTCTGGCGGTTGCGGATCTCAATGCCGGCTTCGGTCAGGTTCTCTTTGGCTACTTCAAGTTTGTACAGCGCTTCGCGCCTTCTTTCTTTGTACTTAGTAATGCCTGCGGCTTCTTCAAAGAGCTTTCTTCTATCCTGCGTGCGGTGAGAAAGTATCTCGTTCACCATTTTAAGCTCGATAACTGAATATGCATCCGAGCCCATGCCTGTATCCATAAACAGGGAGGTAATATCTTTCAGGCGGCATACGGTCCCGTTAAGAAGATATGCGCTTGTTCCGTCGCGGAAACAGCGTCTCGTAATTTTTATTTCTGAATATTCTGAAGGAAGGATTCCTTTGGTGTTTTCTATTGTAAGCGAGACCTCTGCATACCCAAGAGCTTTGCGGTCGTTGGTGCCGTTGAAAATAACGTTCTCCATGGTTGAGCTTCTGAGAACGCTGGCTTTTTGCTCGCCGATAACCCACCTGACCGCATCAACAATATTGGTTTTTCCGCAGCCATTGGGGCCCACAATTGAAGTTACGCCCGCGTCAAAATCTATAACAACTTTGTCTGCAAAAGATTTGAAACCGAATATTTCTAACTTATTTAAATACAACTTACACGAATTTCACGAATTAATTACTCGAATTACACGAATAACATGCACGAATATCACGAATAACAGGCGCAAATACAGTTTATTAATTTATAAGACGTTTATAAATTAAACTATCGCATCCGAAATTTGCAATAATTCCTAACCTGAATTTTGAAGCAGACAAATAATTTAAAGTCTGTTTAATGTACTTACCGATTATATCTTTTGTAGCCTTAACTTCTAAAATGATTTTATCATATACAACAAAGTCTGCCGGATATTTCCGGTTCAGTTTCGTCTCTTCAAAATATATATCAAAAGACTTTTCTCTTTCAAACGGGATATTTCTTTTTCTAAATTCCAGTTCAAGAGCATCTTTATAGACAGCTTCCACTAATCCTTTTCCAAGTTTGTTGTATACTTTGAAGCAAACTGAGATAATCTCGTAACTTTCTTCTTTATAAATTATTTCAGCCATCTGGCAATAATCGTCAGCAATTATTCAATATGATATTACCTGTTTACAAAAATCTTAAATCTTCATTGATGAAAATATTTTATTTGTGAAATTCGTTTCTTTTATTAGTGCAATTTGTGTATTGTTAACCAAATTTCAGGAACGACATTAACAGGCTAAAATAATCGGCAATATGCCTTGAGCTTTGCAGATAATAGAATACAGCTCCGTACACAAGCAGGGCGGTGATAATGCCGTAAGTATAAGACTTTAAAAAGAATGTATCAAAGACAATATACGTGCCCTTTAAAATCCTGTAGAATGAAAGTATATATAAAAATGCCGCAGCCCCCAATCCTATTACAACAAAATCAGGATTCAAATAAAGTACGCGGATATAAAACGTACCTGCCGCTAAAAGAATAATTGTTGGCAGCAATCCCCATAACGTGACCGTGTAAACGGTATTAAAACCGACGCGGAATTTTATTGTAAGAGAGAACAACCAAATGACAAATGACAATAAAAATATTTTTATAAACGATAAAGCTGAAAGAAGCAAACAAAGCTTAAATGGATTTGCCATGAAGCTATCCAGCCATATCTTAACAACATCGGATGAAAACAGGAGCGTGAGCATCATATCCAGATGCTGTGAATCTTTCCAGTAATAAAGGATATTAGCAAAAAACAGCCCGTTTCCCACAGAAAGTATGACAGCAAGCAGAATATTCTGGAACGGCGGTATCAGGTGCTGTTCCCTGACATCGCTGAAAAAAATGAACGGTCTGAACAATGCTCGCGTAACGTTTTCCCTGAAGCGCCTTACTCCGTTTGCCATGTAAATAAACAGTATGAAAAAAAACAAACCGATGAACACAAATAAAATCGGAGCTTCCCTGGTGTAAGATCCTATATTTAGATTCGGAATATCTTCTTCCATGAAATGTTTTCTGAGTATTGTCGCGGGAGACCTTATATCCCTGTTGAAACTGAATAGGCCCGAAGTCCTTAGATATTGATTGTTGAAATCAAAATTTTTCAGATTAGGCGAGTCTGAATTCCAGTCTGCATAAGCCGTGTAAAAACTGCCGAGGAATAATGAACTTTTCAGGATCTTAAACATATCGACAATATATTTAGACTCTGCTTCAACCGAAGTCGGGTCGCTGTAACCTGAGTTGTTGTTAGGATTTACAACTCTTCCGTAATTTGAAATAAATATCTTTTCTTTTCTAAGCTTGCTGTCAGAAGCTATATCTTTCAATTCTTTTAAATCGCCGTCATAAAAATTGAGCCCTGCCATATCCACGGTTTCCCTGCAGATATCGTTCTGGTATATCTGGGTAGAGTAATATCTTAGGCGGCTATCAAGCCTGCGGCATTCATCGGAAAGTCTTGAAAGAAATGACTTTGTCTTATCGCTGGTCACGTCAATATCATTGGCAAGGCCGTAAGCGAAAATGCATGGGTTATTTTTATGCAGAAGAACCATTTCATTCAGCTGATTCTCAGCAAGCGACCTGAAGTTTTCGGAACTGATGATCTGCGGCGGCACGTTCATGACGGGGAGCTCTTCAAGCACAAGTATGCCGTACCTGTTGCACAGGTTTACTAAATACGGGCTTGCGGGCCGGCCCCATACTTTTATGAAGTTGCATCCAAGAGCTTTAAAATTCTTTACGTCTTTTTCAACGTCGCTGTATGACGCGCTAATTCCGCTTCCGGGGTATTCTTCAATGTAATTAACGCCCTTGAATTTTATTTCGGAGCGGTTTATAATGAATGAATTTGAACGCTGTGAAAATTCGTAAAGCCCGAAATCACATTTATAAATATCAACTATTGTTTGGCCGGAGTATATCGTAACCCGCAGCGTATAAAGATATGGATAGTCGGGCGACCAGAAAAACGGACTGTTAAAACTTAATTTATTCTCGACCTGGATCGTTGAATTACCTGAAATTGAAAAGCCCGCGTCATTACTGGAAGCTTTAACGTTTCCGGCAGTGTCTAACAACTCTGTTCTTACAGTAAACTTCTTTTCATCAAGTCCATATGATTTCAGGTTCGATAGATCGGCGGCTGAGATCGTTACGGAATTTTTAAGGTCCGCATTGAAGTTGATATCGATCTCTGAGCTGACGTTCACGCTTTTTATATAGATCTTTGGCACGGCTAGAATATAAATATCGCGGTAAATGCCTCCATAATTCTTCGGAAGGTTTGAAGAATTTTTCAATGGAAGCGTTCGCGAGTAATCCAGCGAATTATCGGTAACCACTTCTATTACGTTTCCGGTAGCTTTAATTGTTCCCTCCTGTACTGAGGAAGAGAACGAAGTGAACCCGCCTTCGTGCTTGACAATAAACCTGCCGTTTATTGTAATTTCACATTGGTAATTTATCCCGTCGCAAAATAACACATAGTTGTATGAATCCGGATTCTCAATAGCCGCGTCAAAAGAACGCGAGCAGGTTAGTTTACCCTTAAAGTCATAACAAAACGGAACCTGAATGTTGGAATTTATCTGGTGGTCAGGCGAGGAAACGTTCCACTGGCCGTTGAGATTTATCAGCTTTCGGTGTTCATTCTGCAGATTTGTTAAATAACTTTCGGGTATCTCAGCGGAATTCCTTGAAAGAAGCTTAGTCTGTGCAAAAAAATGAGACAGAGGCGCCAGCATTAGTAATAAAACGAAAATACTTAAAGCGGTAGTCTTAAGCCTCAATAAAATCGTGATTTAATTAATTAGTAAAAATGATTGAAAATCATACAAATATACAAAAAAATGAAAGGAAAGAAAATAGAATTGCAAGTTTTTTAAGGATTTTAACGACCGGCGTTTTTACAAAAACTTTGCCTTTTCTGCAGCATTTGGAACTCTGCAGGCTTCTCTTTTGCCAAACCATTTGTACCTGTACTTTGCAACAATATTATATATGATGTTTCGAATAAAAGGAGGAACGATTATAAACGCATAAGATAACTTCCAAAATCCTCTTAGCTCTCTCATAATTTTTAATGCGCATGTGGATTGAGTATAATATTTATCTCCGTCAATCAATATTAAAGTTGATAAATTATCGGGGTTAAATCCAAATTTCTTCTGTAACTTTATTCCGGCATCCGATTGCAGGGCGGCAAATCTGAATTTGTCTTTATAATCCCTATCAATTATATAATTGACGGAAGCATTGCAGAAATTACATACGCCGTCAAACAGAATAATTGAATGATGATGCTCTAAACCCAAGTACTTTTAATTAGAAATAGGAAATAATGTCCATAAAATTTAACTCAATAACCAGATTTTATTCCATTTGGTATGAAGCAATATATATCTTTAGTTTTTACAACAGTTGTTACGTATAGCAAGACAGCTTGAATGTCTTCCTTTTCCAAATCCTTATAACCTTTAAGTATTTCATCTGGTGTCATACCGGACGACAATAATTCCATTATGTTTTCAACAGGATATCTTAATTGTCTGATAACCGGTTTCCCATGACAAATTTCAGAGTTTATGGTTATACGTTGTAATAATTCACTTTCATTTAGGTTCATATTTGTAAGTTTATCTATTTTTTTAAATCAGTTTCCTATAATAGATCCATTCTTTGAGCGGTTTTGCGCCAAGCTTATCATAAAAGTTTATCGCGTTCACATTCCAGTCCAGTACACACCACTCCATTCTTGCGCATTTTTCAGCTTTGGCAATCTTAAGCATTTCTTTGAAGAATAGTTTGCCGACTCCGAAACGCCTCATGCTTTCGGTAACAAATATGTCTTCAAGATATAATGTTTTTCTGGCTTTGAATGACGAGTATGTGAAGAAATAAAACGCGTAGCCAACTATACTGCCCTCTGCTTCGGCAAGCAGTACAAAGAACAATGGATTTCTGCCGAATGCATCGTTAATTAGTCTCTTCTTTGCGGATAGCGTAGGTGGAGCGAGCTTTTCGAACTTAGCAAGCTCGTTAATTAACCGGATAATTTCTTTCGAATCCGATTTTTTTGCTTTGCGTATTTTTATTTTCATGTGTGAACGTTTAATTGAATGATCAAATAAAATATTTACTTATTTATTTATTTGAAATTCAATTATGCGAAAGAAAAAGGGACGGTTTAAATCCGCCCCCTGAAGTTTAAATAATTTATAAAAGAAAATCTTTTTACTGCGCTTCGTACTTCGAAAGATTTATTACTTTGCTTTGTAAGCC
>CAZMRG010000020.1:31249-36478 GCA_964568655.1 uncultured Ignavibacteriales bacterium
GGACTTGTTGTGTTCGCAAGCCCTAAAGATACATCGCTATCTATTAATGTGGAAGATGTTGTAGTTATATTTACGTTTGCGTTTGTCAAAAGAGTCAATGCGCCGGAAACAATGTTTTTCGCCGAAGTATCCTGTATCAATCCTATAATCTCGCTGATACTGAAAAATGAAGTAAGCTCAATACAATCGCTGGAACCGGGCAACGGGTTTGGTGTGTAAACTCTTAAGTTAGCGGTATCGCTGGGAACCCTGTAAATATAGAGCCATGTACCGATCTGGCTTGGATCCGTTATGGCGCTGTATGTTGATATATCCGTCTTTCCATCCGATTTGACATTCTTACCGAATATCAAAACCAGTTTTGACCCCGGGAAATTTCTGGAAGACTCGGCATTTGCAGAGTCCAGTCTTTGTTTTGCAGATACTTCATTACTGAAAATTTGCGTAATCGGGTTATCGCTTCCGCAGGACGTATAGAATATTGCGGTTGAAGCAAGAATAGTAAGCAAAATGAACAATTTTAACAGGTTAGACATAAATTCCTTTCTTATTTTGTATACTAATATAACTTTTTTATCGATTATTAGGTTCTGAAACCGGGTACGATTTTGTAAAATATTGTAATATGCTGTCATTCCCGCGAAAGCGGGAATCTTTGTTTTAATTTATAAATGCCTTTATGATGTGACGAAGACCAGAATATTTTAAGGCATTATTGAATTTCACGGAACCCCAGCATAAACTTCGGTAATGTATTCAAAACTAATTGCCCCGTTCTTTTTATATTTATCGAATATGTTTTTCAAATCTTCAAGCATGAGCTGATAGTTTGCCTGCCCTTCATTTGGCGCATATGATGAAGATAATAATCTCCCTTTAAATCCTTCAAAATCGAATACCTGTTTGTTATCGAAATTTATTTGTTCAAACTTGCCGTCAAACAGAATGCTCAGTCCTTCTTTGCCGATGTTTTGATGCCCGACTTCTTTGTAATCGGTTCCGTATTTTAATAACAGGTTTTCATATTCTTCCTGGAAAGGGGAGTCGCCGCGTTTTCTTTTGTTCCATATTAATATTATATAAGCGCCGGGTTTCAGAATTCGTTTAAATTCAATCTTCGTTTTTTCAACATCAAACCAATGGAAAGCCTGTCCGGCGATAATTAAGTCAATGGATTTATCTTTCAAAGATGTTTCTTCGGCAGTTGCGTCAATGCTGATGAATTTCTGGTTGTCTTTAAAAATATTTTCAGCTGCTTCGCGCATTTCAGCGTTGGGCTCAACGCCGTAAACCGTGTTTCCGTTTTCTAGGAATAATTCCGAAGAAATCCCGGTGCCGGAGCCGATATCTGCAATGGTAGAATCGGCTTTCAATATCCCGTGTGTTTTGAGATATTCAATTACTCCCTTCGGATAATGCGGGCGGTATTTGACGTAATTTTCAACACGATCCGAGAAGCGTGATTTGGAATTAAGATCCATTTTTTTGTTATTTCCTGTTAACAGTCAATTTAAAAAATTATATTTGCTTTTGGTATTCAATAATAAAATCAGATGCAGCATTCCCAAAACTTCATGAATAATTCCCAAATTCGCGTACGTTTTGCTCCTTCACCGACCGGCTACCTGCATATAGGCAGTCTAAGAACCGCTTTGTTCAATTATCTGTTTGCAAAACACAATAACGGTAAATTTATACTTAGAATAGAGGATACAGACCAGAGCCGTAAAGTCGAGGGCGCAGTTGAGAATTTAATAAAAGTACTTAATGAAATGGGATTGCATTATGATGAGGGTCCTGAGATCGGCGGGGATTTTGGCCCTTATTTCCAATCCCGGCGGCTGGAGATTTATCAGAAATACTGCGATGAGCTGATTGCAAAAGGGCACGCTTATTATGCGTTTGAAACCGAGCAGGAACTTGATGAAATGCGCAAGATACAGCAGTCAATGGGAAAACAGACCATGTATGACAGGCGAGCAAGGAATTTCACAGAAAACGAAGTTAAAGAAAAATTGAATTCAGGCGTTCCGCATGTTGTGCGGCTGAGGGTTCCGCTTAATTCAGAAATTAAATTCAATGATATCATTCGCGGTACGGTAAAGATAGAAACTAATTTAATTGACGACCAGGTTTTATTGAAAAGCGATGGTTATCCAACATATCACTTAGCGAATGTAATTGACGACCACTTAATGAATATTACGCATATTATAAGAGGTGAGGAGTGGTTAACTTCCGTTCCAAAACATATTATTCTGTATAATGCATTTGGATGGGAAGTTCCGCAAATGGCGCACGTGCCATTGATATTGAATCCTGATAAAACCAAGCTCAGCAAGCGGCAGGGCGATGTTGCGACGGAAGACTATCTTAAAAAAGGGTATTTGAAAGAAGCGCTAATTAATTTTATCGCGCTTCTTGGGTGGAATCCAGGAGAAGGGGACAACAGGGAAATATTTTCGCTTGATGAATTAATAAAATTGTTCAATATAGAAAAAGTACATTCATCCGGGGCAGTATTCAACGTTGAAAAGCTGAATTGGATGAATGCTGAGTATATAAAGAATTATGATCCTGAGAAACTGACAGAACTTTGCATCCCATACCTTTCAGCCGCCGGTTACGACCTTTCAGACAATTCTAAAACTATAAGAGTTGTAGATGCAATCAAAAAATATATTAGCAAACTTGATGAAGCTGCAGAGCAGGCGAGAGTCTATTACGAAATGAACAAAAGCCTGAACGATGAACAGCGCCTTATATTGGAAAACGAGACCTCAAATAATGTTATAGCAGCGCTAATAAATAAATTAGAACAGCTTACAGAAATAACAACAGATAATTTTAAGCCATTGCTTAATGAAATTCAGAAAGAAACGGGAATAAAAGGAAAGAATTTATTTCAGCCTGTCAGGCTGGCTATGACAGGCGAGGAACACGGACCGGAACTTGGTGTAATTGCATTTGTTCTTGGCAGGGACGATGTTCTCGCCAGATTGAAGAAAAAATATTGAGCGCATCGTTTTAGCAAGGCGCTCCTAAAACTATAGTAAGATCCTTTATGGCCTCGTTTTGAAACCGTATATTGTGTGCGACCAGTTAACTGAACTGCCTGAAGTAGCTCCCACGTTCCAATAATACCACGAACCGGGCAACAGGGCGTTTGATGCCGGCAAAGTGTAAGTTGAGTCTGTGATATTACATGAATAAGATATATGACTGATACTTTGATCCGTCCCAATTTCAAACTTATCGGCGCTTCCGCTCCATTTGAATGTCGGAGTCAGAGAAATCATGCTGTCATTATTTGCAGGCGATACGAGGGTTGGAGTAGATACGGAAACTGCTTTGCTGTCAGTTGCAGAATCGCAGCCGCTAAAAATAAAAAGTCCCAGCGAAACTAAAAGAACAAAAGTAGAAATATAGATCTTCATAAGTAATTCTCTCTCCCTTCAATATTTTACACCCAATCAAACTTAAGTTAATGAAAGCAAAAATCAAGGCCACAAGAGCATGTATGAAGTAACAGAATTATGTAGTCAATCAGGTGAGGAAGTATGCGGACTAATAGCGCAAACCTCTAGGCGCTTATAAAACAGCAAATTTATTGCAATTTTTGAACTAATTAAATGCGATAATAAACGGGGGAATGTTCCTTTTGTGGAAGGTCATTTCAGGAAATTGGCCGGGTTTTATTTGGTTCGAAATCTATCTTGAACTGCGCCCTTCAATTTTCTTTGAGCGATTCGGTATTAACCCTTTGGTAAAGATGATCAGTAATACGGCAAGTAAAATAAAGTAAAGCATTTTTTTAACTCCTAATCTGTTGCAAACAGATTAAACACAAAACGTATTCTTGAGAATAGAAATCTATAAAATCATTTCGTCGTTCACATTTAATACAAATATAATATTTGGGTTTAGCCTCTTTGATGAAGAAATTTCTGCATGAAGAAAAATGAAAATAGAATCGCTTTAAATCATTCGTGGCATGACAAATGAATAGGATAAGTTTTTTTATAATATCTCTTTTTATGATTTCTAATTTCGAATAATGAGCTTATGTGAGCTTACATTTTTTCATTTTTAAAATGGGGAAATAGTACTCTTTATAACTGGGGAGGGTATAAAGTTAATGCCATACGCTCAAAAAGGTCATATTTCTTAATATAAAAAAGGTGAAGACAGATATATATCTATCCTCACCTTATTGGTGAACCGCTAAAATTGTTGATTTCTTATTAGCAGGCCATTTTATTTAGCATCTTTCAAAAGACCTATCAATTCATTTACTTCTATAGGTAATTTTGCTTCGTACATTTTCATCGTAGCATCCAAATCGGCATCTTTTTCGCCGCTTGTATTAACGTATTTTATAAGCTTATTATTATCGAAATAAAATTCTTTGCCGGGCTCGCCTGTATCTTTGCCTTCATGTTTTACGCCGCTATCCTGAATAAATGCAAACAGTAATTTGCCGTCTTTCACGTAAAATTCTTCCGTTCTTTCGCTGATGCCTTTATGAGGATATGTTTGAATCCTCACAAGCTTATCGCCTTCAAAATAGCCGTCAACTTTTTCCCATTTCTGTTTTGTATCCTCGTTCGCGGTCGATGTTTTTAAGTCTACTGTCTTTCTCTTTAAAGTATTATCCAGAAGCTTTTTCTCGCCTTCGCCTCTGTAAACAGAAATTGCGATCACTAAAGAATCTTTGTTTATAGTAGGTGTTACAGGAGCCTTTTTTGTAGTGTCGGTTACTTTAGTTTTATCGGTATCCGAATCTTTTTTTGTGGTATCTTTACCGCAGTTAATTAGTGTGAATGATAGTAACGCGATTGTTATTATCAGCAGATTTTTCTTGTTCATCATATTGATTTCCTTTTTTGAAAAGTTGATAGTGTAGACCTGGAGTATCCGGAAAAATTCCAAATACTTTCAGAATTAAATTTGCAGCGCATACAGGGTTCGAACCTGTCTTACAGTATTGGAAGCGCCTTTTGTCTGTTTAAGAATGGTCAAAAAGAAGGCCATAATAAGGCGGTTGATGAAGCGCTTTACACAGTCACAGGCGTATCCAATGCGCTAAAGACAAGAATAGTAAACCTGAATTAAGCTAACAATGCATATTACTATCAACTTAGCCCAGGCGCAATAAGTTCTAAAAACGCAATTTACAAGCAAGAGCGACTTCGAAGAAATGAGATAAATCTCTTAAATTATAAATCT
>CAZMRG010000021.1:0-32351 GCA_964568655.1 uncultured Ignavibacteriales bacterium
AAATGATATTGAGCTGGTTTATTCCACTGCGCCGCCATATACTGATTTTCTTATCGCCGTTGAGCTTAAGAAAAAATACGGCGTACCGCTTGTGCTTGATTACAGGGATTCATGGATAGACTGCCCGAATAATTTTTACATTACGCCTATTCATAGATCAGCGCACAAAAAAATGGAAGCGGGAGTTCTTAAACAGGCTGATAAGGTTGTAACCATTAACAGCAGGATAAAAGAACTTATAATAGAAAGATACCCGTTCGTGAATGATAAAGATATATCCGTTATCACACAGGGATATGACCCGGCGGATTTTGTAAAGCTAAACGGCTCGGTGAAATCACCAGCGAAAATGAAAATTACTTACTCCGGCAGTTTCCTGAATTACTACACTCCAAAATATTTTCTGGATGGACTTGCTTTGGCGGTTAAGAAAAATCCTGAACTGAAAAATAATATCGAGGCATGCTTCATCGGTTCGTTTCCACAGGAATTCGAAACTTATATCAAAAAGCTCAGACTTGAAGGCGCTACAAAAGTGATGGGATACGTTGAGCATTTCCATTGCATACAGATTCTTATGGAATCAGATGTGCTGTGGATGATGATAAATAAATCAGAACGCAGCGACCTGCACTCAACCGGCAAGCTGTATGAATATTTTGGAGCAGGAAAACCCATACTGGCATGCGTACCTGAAGGCGTTGCGCGGGAGTCGCTTAAAACACACGGCGCGGTTACGCTAACTGAGCCTGATGATTCCAAAGCGATATCAAAAGCGATATTAGAATATTATGAGTTGTTTAAAAAGAATGCGCTTCCTAAACCCAATAGCAATTACGCAGGCGCATACGACAGGAAAAAACTTACCGGAGAGTTAGCTTCAATTTTCGGTTCATTATTAGGCGCGGATGAAGTTAAACAAAAAACAAAGGACCTGGTTCAAACTTAAATGAAAATACTTGTTGTTGGTAATGGCGGAAGAGAACATGCTATCATCTGGAAGCTTCTGCAGAGTTCAAAAGTTGATAAGATATATTGTACAATAGGCAACGCCGGGATAAATAAAATAGCAGAGCCGGTTAATATCAAACCCACAGATATACGCGCGTTAATAGATTTTGTAAAACATAACGGAATCGGATATACTGTAGTAGGGCCTGAGGTTCCGCTTGCAGAAGGAATTGTTGATGAGTTCATCAAAGAAAGATTAAAGATATTCGGCCCTTCTAAAAGCGCTGCAAGACTGGAAAACAGCAAAGTATTTGCAAAAGATTTCATGCGGCGGGGTAATATTCCGACTGCAAAGTTTCAAAGCTTTTCGTCTGAGGAAAAAGAAGGCGCGATAAATTATATAAACGAATCCAAATTCCCCGTTGTGATTAAAGCAGACGGGCTTGCCGCAGGCAAAGGCGTTATTATTGCAGGCGATAAACAGGCGGCATTGGATTCGCTTAACGAGTTCTTTGATAATAAAATATTCGGCGAAGCCGGCGATAATATTGTAATAGAAGAATTCTTAACAGGCGTCGAGGCTTCTGTTTTCGCGGTATGCGATGGGGAAAATTATGTTGTGCTCCCATCGGCGCAGGACCATAAGAAAATTGGCAATGGCGAGCAGGGGAAAAACACCGGCGGTATGGGAAGTTTCGCGCCCGCTGATAAGATTGTTAAGCCGGAAGTAATGCAGCGCGTCAAAGAAAAAATTATTGAGCCTGTTTTGAAAAACATGAAGGCAGAAGGGGCTGAATTTAAAGGATGCTTATACTGCGGCTTGATGATAGATGAATACGGCGAACCGTTTGTAATAGAGTTTAACACACGCTTCGGCGACCCTGAAACGCAGGTTGTGCTGCCGCTTGTTAAGTCGGATTTACTTGATATGTTTATGGCTTCGTCAGAAGGGAAAATTTCGGGCTACAAGCTTGAAACATATAATGAATATTACGCATGTGTTGTAATGGCTTCAAAAGGCTATCCTGATGAATATGAGACGGGTAAAGAAATTGAGGGACTTGAAAAAGTTGGCGATGATTGCATTGTGTTTCATGCCGGAACAAAGTTATCTAATGCAGGGAATGTTATTACTACCGGCGGAAGAGTTCTTAACGTAGTAACGAAATCAAAGAACAATTTGAAATTCGCAATTAATAAAGCTTATGAAGCGGTAAAGAAGATCAGCTTCGAAAATGAATATTACAGAACTGATATCGGGAAGAAGGGATTGTAGGTAAATGAACATCCTCGTTTCAGGCGGCGGCGGATTTATCGGTTCACATATTGCAGATGAATATATTTCGCTTGGTCATAATGTTGTTATAATAGATAATCTTTCTGCCGGTTTCGAAGAGTTTGTTAATCCCAAAGCAAAGTTTTATAACGCCGATATAAGAGATGAAAAAGTTGGAAAGATCATTTCTGAAAACAAGATCGATGTAATTAATCATCATGCTGCAAAAATTAATTTGCGGCAATCGGTTTTGGATCCTGTATCTGACGCTGAAATTAATATTTTAGGCGCTGTTAATTTATTTCAAAAAGGGTTTGAAGCAGGCATAAAGAAAATTATTTTCGCATCATCAGGCGGCGCCATTTACGGTGAGGAAGAATCTCTGCCTATTTCAGAAGAACAGCCGACCGGGCCGAAATCGCCGTACGGAATCAATAAACTGGCTGTTGAAAAATATTTATACTATTATAAAACAGTTCATGGACTTGATTATACTGCGCTTAGATATGCCAATGCATACGGCCCGAGGCAAAGCACAAGCGGCGAGAGCGGAGTTATCGCGATTCTATCAGACATGCTTCTGAAGGGTAAACAGTTTGTTATTAACGGCGACGGCAAGCAAACCCGCGACTACGTTTACATCAGCGATATCGTAAAGGCAAACGTTCTTGCGCTTGGAAAATCAAAGTTTGATGTATATAACATAGGCAGGGGAAAAGAAACGACCGTGAATTATATTTTCAAGAAGCTCAATGATATTGCAGGAACATCTTTCAAAGAAAATCATGGTCCCGCTAAAATTGGCGAGCAGAGACGCTCGGCGTTAAGCTATAAAAGAATAGAAAACTCACTTGGCTGGAAACCGGAAACCGGAATTGACGAAGGATTAAAACTTACATTCGAATTTTTTAAACAACGAGCTAAATAATTGCTGGATACACTTTCAAAAAATATATTAAGTTCCGATAAACGTTCTATTGCAAAAGGAATTTCTTTAATAGAGAATGAGGCTAAAGAAGCCGATGAACTTTTGAAGCTGCTTTACAAAAGCGCAGGCAGGGCATATGTTATCGGAATTACCGGACCGCCGGGCGCAGGCAAAAGCACAATTACAAATGTGCTTACAAAGCTGCTTAGGCAAAAAGGATTTAAAGTTGGGATTATTGCCGTCGACCCTACAAGTCCGTTTACAGGCGGCGCGCTGCTTGGTGATAGAGTACGAATGCAGGATCTGGGGACCGATAGCGAAGTATTTATCCGCTCAATGGCTACAAGAGGAAGTCTTGGCGGACTTTCAAAAAAAGCGAAAGAGGCATGTGAAGTACTGGACGCTTCGGGTAAAGATTTTATTTTGATAGAGACTGTAGGAGTCGGTCAATCTGAGCTTGATATAGCTTCAACCGCAGATACGACAATTGTTGTTCTGGTGCCAGAGTCAGGGGATGCAGTGCAGACAATGAAAGCCGGATTAATGGAAATAGCGGATATATTTGTTATAAATAAATCCGACAGGGAAGGCTCTGATGTGCTGGGTCTAGCTTTAAGAACAATGATCCAGCTTAAGAAAAGAGATGATGCAAATTTTCCTATAGCCGTTGTGAAAACAGTTGGCACACAGAACAAAGGAACCGAAGAGCTGCTTGATGCGATCATGCTTCACAAAAAACATCTTGAATCAAATGGCAAGCTTGAAGCAAAAAGAAGAGAAAACCTTCTGAAGCAGATCAACGAGCTTGTGAACAACAAGCTTGAAAATAAATTCTGGCAGGATGAAAAGAAAAAACTGCTTGAAGAAAATATAGATAAAATTACAAAACGGGAGATTACTCCTTACGATTTTGTTGACGAATTATTTGAAAATAAAAAATAAATAACGCGTCGATATCCTCACCCCCTTCCCCTCTCCTTAGAGGAGAGGGGTGTCCCTGCCTGCTGCAGGCAGGCGTTAGGACGGGGTGAGGTGAAAGCAAATGCCGCTCCAGCTAGAATAATTATTAAGAGTTTAACGAATATTATAAAATAAAAATAATCTAAATGGATTTTAATTTATCGGATAACAATTTAGAAATTCAGAAACTTGCACGCGAGTTTTCGCAGAACAAAATTGCGCCTGTCGCGATGAAATTTGATGAGTCGCAGGATTTCCCGTGGGAGATAGTAAATGAGCTTGGCGAAATGGGATTCCTCGGAATTATATTTCCGGAAGAGTATGGCGGCGCAGGGCTTACAACTATGGACTACGCTATAATAGTAGAGGAAGTTTCTAAGGCTGATCCGTCTGTTGGGCTTACAGTTGCATCACACAACGGGCTCTGTACTAATCATATTTTTCTTTTTGCAAATGAAGAGCTGAAGAAAAAATATATTCCCGATCTTGCTTCAGGTAAAAAGCTTGGCGCATGGGGATTAACGGAAGATGTTTCCGGCAGCGATGCCGGCGGAATGCAGACTACCGCAGAAAAGAAAGACGGCTACTATATTTTGAATGGCAGCAAGCGTTTTATTACGCAGGGCGGCGTAGGGCAGACATACGTAGTTACAGCCGTTACAGATAAGTCGAAGGGCAGGAAAGGTATTTCTGCTTTCATAGTTGAAAAAGGATTTGAAGGTTTCAGCGTAGGTAAGAAAGAAAATAAACTTGGACTTCGTTCATCTGATACATGTGAATTGATTTTTGATAACTGTAAAGTGCCGGTTGCAAATCTTATCGGCTCAGAAGGCGACGGCTACAGGCAGTCAATGCAGGTGCTTGATGGCGGCAGAATATCTATCGCGGCCCTCTCGGTTGGGATTGCGCAGGCGGCTTTGGACCATTCTTTAAAATATGCAAAGCAGCGCAAGCAGTTCGGGAAAGCGCTCTCTGAGTTCCAGGGTATCCAGTTTAAAATAGCGGATATGACGATGGAAATCAGCGCAGCCAGATTATTAACTTACAAGGCCGCAAAGCTAAAGGATGATGGAAAAGATTTTAAATTCGCCGCATCTATGGCTAAGTATTATGCCAGCGAAATAGCGACGCGCGCAACAGGCGAGGCTATACAGATACACGGCGGTTACGGATTCATGAAAGAATATCCTGTTGAAAAACTATACCGCGATGTTAAGCTTATGACAATAGGCGAAGGCACCAGCGAAGTCCAGAAGATGGTTATGGCAAGACAGCTTATTGAAATGTACGAATAAGAATTTCCAATAAGCTCATCCAAATATTGTCGTCCACAGAATATAATCAAGTATAAGAGTCATAGCTGCAGCCCAAACGAATGCGCGGATTGTCGCGTTTCCTACGCCTTCAGCGCCGCCTTCGGTTTCCAATCCTACATGACATCCAAGTATAGAAGTAGACGCGCCGAAGAAAACTGATTTTATCAACCCGCCTAAAATATCTTTCACTTCAAATGCGCGTTTGGCGCTGGCAAAAAATATCTGGAAAGATACATCCTGAAAAACGTATGCTACTACGAACGCTCCCATAATAGCGATGAAGTTTGCGATAATAGTCAGAACCGGAAGCATTGCTATACAGGCCAGGAATCTTGGCATAACAAGATATCTCACCGGGTCTATTGCTAATGACTCAAGAGCGTCAATTTGTTCCGTTACTTTCATGGTTCCAAGTTCTGCGGCTATTGATGCGCCCACCCTGCCCGCCAAAACTATTGCGGTAAGCACCGGTCCAAGTTCAATAAAAATTGCTTTACTTACTGCTGAGCCAAGGTATGAAAGTGAAATAAATCCCTGGAACTGGTATGCAGCCTGCCATGCGGAAACAGCGCCGGTAAAAAAGCCAATAATGAAAACCAGCGGAATGGAGTTAACCCCTACATGCTCCATTTGCTCTAAAATGAGCTTTCTGTCGCGTATGATCCTGGGAGAACTTTTTATTACGCCTGAAATCAGGAGGAATATTTTGCCGACTTGTTCAAAAAAATACAGTACCTTATGGGTGAACCAATCGATAATTTTAATCATATTAGGCAAATATGTATATAATAGAGTAGTATTTCAATTCAGATATTTTGCAGTTATAAAAAGCAGTTAAATAAGCCCGGAGTCAGGATAAACACGGTTTGTATAATAAAAATTACGTTGTTTTTGAGAAACAATTATTATATTTTTCAGTACAGGTAAAATATTCAATCAATCAACAGAAAATCATTCAATCAACTAACCATAAACTAAGCTATGAAAAAATTATTATTGTTTATTATCGCGCTTGTTACAGTTTTACAGGTAACAAGTTTTGCAGGCGTTCACAGAAGAATTGACAGGTCTTCTTACATTTTGCCTAACGAAAGTAATTACGGAATAAATGTTTCGGTAACTCATCACAATCCATATCCGTCGTTTACTTTAGCGCCGGCCGGAGATTATGGAATTGGCCCTGAAATTTTAACGAACTTAGACGGATATTATGATTACGGTACAAACGGAGATTGCAGGCATTCTATCCAGGTTGATCCAACCAACCCGCTGAATATTACGGTTATTTACACTACATGCGATTCAGCTGATGCCAATACATCAACTGTAGCTTCCAGAAGAACAAAATGCTCTTTTTCTTCCGACGGTGGAAATACTTGGGTCGATAACGGCCCGGTCCCTTTTGACATAAGAAGCGGTTTCGGAGATTTGTTCCTGAAACCTACCGGCGAAGCGGTCATATCATTTCACGCTGTTATACCGTCGGTATTGGCCAGTCAGCTGGCAGTAGATGTAGCTCCGCAGGCCGGTACATTCACAAATTATCCGGCTACAACGGTGCCAACATGTATTTGGCCCGAGCCAGCCAGGTTTTCAAACGGAAATATTATGTTAGTTGGCAATACAAACGTTACTACAGCTCCTGATTCACTTTGCTGGTGCGTTTTTAACGGCACTACCATAGGCGCATGGCATAACATAATTGCATACACGGCGTTCGTAAGCAATCAGCGCTGGTGCACCCAAACAGGTTCAAGCGATGCTTTCGTAGTCTCAAACCCGATTAGCGCCGCTGACACATTAGACGGATCAAACTGGATCCGCGGTTTCAAGTCTACAGATAATGGAGCTACTTTTAGTTCCGCACAGCGCATTTACTCGCCGAGAGCAAATGCAACAGATACTGACTACACATTTTTCGGCCAGGATCTATCTTTCAAACCGGGAACAAACAACTGGTATTTCGTTTTCAACTCGCTTGGAAACTCAACATTTCACAGAGCCAGATTGTATATGGTAACAAGCGCAAGCTCAACCCCGGTTCTTATTTGCGATTCAACAGTAGTGCCGGCTCTCTGGCAGGGTCTGAATAATCTTCCGGGCGGGACGGCAAGAACCTTCGCGGGCGTTTGCGGAATTGACCATCCATCTTTAGGCTGGTCAGCAGACGGAAACATATTATATTGCTCATATTCTGTTGCAGGCAACGATACCGGCGCAGCAGGCTGGAACACGAGAGATATATATTACCAGTTCTCAACAAATAACGGCGCAACATGGTCGGCCGCTATCCAGATCACTAGCACTCCTCTTTTTGACGAAGGTTATGCAAGCGTATCAACATGGAACCCGGGGAATTCGCCGGGAACTTATGAACTTTATATGGTTTACATGAAAGATCCGGGAGACGGCCCGACATCATTTAATGCAAGTCAGTTTGCAGCTCCTGTGTCTCATAATCATCAGATATTCAGAAAAATTACTGAAGCTACTAATCCTATTGGTATTACCAATCACGGAAACCAGATACCAAAGGTATTCAGTATGAGCCAGAATTATCCGAATCCATTCAATCCTTCAACGTTGATCAATTTCAGCGTTCCCAAAACATCATATGTATCCATCAAGGTATATGATATAATGGGAAGACTTGTTACAACTCTTGTTAACGGAACATTAGAAGCCGGTAATAAGACTGTTGATTTTAACGGTACAAATTTTGCAAGCGGTATATATTATTACACAATTACCGCAGGCGATTTTAAGGATACCAAAAAAATGGTTCTGATAAAATAATTATTTTATTTAGATAAATATTCAAAGGGCGGCTAAATGCCGCCTTTTTTATGGAGTATTTTTGAATTTTTTTTTTATAATTCCGGGAGTATTGTTTTTAAATTCTGTTCGGTTCATTCTTTTTGCCCCAAACTTAATGAAATCTGAACATTATTTAGTTATAAGATCAGTCCTTAACCATAAATCAAAACCTCAAATTTTCTTATTTTTTTCTTAAAATATGCTTGACAACATATATTAGTTCTGTTATATTCGGGTTAGTATATTCGAAAAATAAATTTATTTTTACTAACTGAAGGAGACAAAAAATGAAAAAAACGTTTTTCCTATTTTTGATTTTATCCTGTATTTCTTTAAGCATAGCCTGGATCAACTCCGATAATCATAGGATCCCGACAAAACATAATGCCGTTAAAGAAACCGGGCAAAACCAAGTTATTGACCATTCTATAAATAACGTTCCGCTGAAGCCGTTTTCAGTAAATGTAGATTCAAGTCATGCAGTGCCAACTTTATCGAATTGGTATGATTACAGAACCAACGGACAGAATCCGCATGGACTCTGGGTTTTTGGAGACACAGTTATTATTGCTTGCGACATGACTGATTCAGCCAGCGCTCAAACTTCGACGGCGCGTAATTCATATTACCAGGTAAGTTATGATGGAGGCGCTACATGGCTTCCGGATGCAATTCAGGCAAGCACGAACGGAAATGCTTATCCCGATCTTGATCCGTTAGTTATTTCAGGTCAAAGAGATGTCGCATTTAGCGGCAGGGAATTTATTGCGGGCGTTAGAACCGGGTATGTTGCCCCTGATGCTCAGCTTGGAGCAGGCTCAACAACAAGCTATTTACTCAATGGCCAGGAAAATTTTACAATGCCATTAAGCTCCACAACAATTGCAGGCGGATTTGAAAGCAAAACAACAGACTCTCTGTATTTTGTTAAATTTGACGCTGTAAGCAATACATATAGCGGAAAATTACTTTTGGCATCTACATCAGACGGCATTAACGCAAACTCAAGAAGTTATACCGCAGCCAGCACAAGCGGAAAAGTTGCAATTGCCTGGTGGGATGCTACTGCCGGAGATATGTGGGTAAGAACATCAACCGATGGCGGTACAACATTTGGAACAAAAGTAGATGCTATTTCTTCTACTGGATCTGTAAATGGCGATCCGGTCTGCGCATGGTTAGCGGCTGATATATGTATTTCTCCATCCGGAAATGTTTGTTTGGTAAACTCAACTTTAGAGCAGGGATTTTTCGGAACTGCAAGAGGCTCAAAATTATTATTCTGGTCTCCTGCAATAAACAGCGGAAACCCGGTTGTAATTGCTGATTATCATAATGCGCCCACTAACTGTATGTTATCAGACACAAACTATTATGATGCACATTATACCTCTGCCACAGATCAGGTTGGTATGACCGCTCTCTCTCATCCATCGCTTGCATATTCTGATGACGGAAGCAGGCTGTTCTGCGTTTATTGCGTTATACAAAGGGATACCGCAAGCTACGGATATTTTATGAACGATATTGCTGAATCATATTCAACCGATAACGGCGCCACATGGTCGTCCCCGGTTCAATTAACGAATACAGCATCTTCCGATGAAATATATCCGATAATTTCCCGCAACGGAAATACTGCAAGCTCTATTCACGTAACATATCAAATGTCAGGGTGTCCGGGTTCAGCAAGCTTCACGAATACGGCAACTCCTGTTTGCAGGGTATTTAATGTGTACAATACTTTTGATCCTGTAAGCGGTAACCCGATCGGGATAACAAATATTTCCAGCCAGGTTCCGTCCAAATTTACATTGAGTCAAAATTATCCAAATCCGTTTAACCCGACAACTAAGATCAGGTTTGCGCTGCCCAATACTGAAAATGTTACTATAAAAGTATACAATATTGTTGGACAGGTTGTTTCTACTTTGGTGAATAATACCAGGGTTGAAGCCGGAACAAAAGAAATAACTTTTGACGCTTCAAATTATGCAAGCGGAATTTATTTCTATACAATTAAAGCCGGTGATTTTACTCAGACCAAAAAGATGGTTCTTATAAAATAACGTTTGTTTTGTTATTTGTTTTTAAAAAAAGGCGTTCGAAAGAACGCCTTTTTTTCTTGGCAAAGTAATTCGTTTATTTTAGCTGTCCAAAATATTTGAACTCAGGTGAAAGAATTTTTTTGTTTTATAAATTAGCTGTTATGTTTGCCCATTTAACTTAATAAGTATACTTATAGAAGATAGTGATTTTGATGAGAAAGTGATGAAGCGAAGAGTCGTACATTTTTGCCCTTTTTTTGTGAAAAACAAGGCAAATTTCTTAATAATTTCTTAAAATATGCTTGACATCACGTTTTAGTTCTATTATATTCGAGATGAAAAATAATTCATGATATTTAAGAGAATTTAAGGAGAATTGCATGAAAGGTAAACTTACTCTTTCCGATGATAGGTCTTTAAATACAGAAACAGCTGCTGAAAAATTAATCGCTGTAAATTTTACGGATAGAGTCTGCCTTTACGCAATCAATGAAAATAATATAAGAGATAAAAAAAAATTATTCCGAAAAATAAAGTCAATTTAATTCACAGAAGGCCCTGGTGAGAACATAGTTCTAATCAGGGTTTTCTAATACAATATAAACCGGAGGTAAAATAATGAGGCTAATTAGACTACTTTCTCTAGCCCTGATTTCATTTTTAACAATTTACATTTCCGATGCTTACGCAGATCCTCTTTTCGGCACTACTGGTAAGATCTCGGGCGTAATTACCGACTCTAAAGACGGTACGCCGCTTGCGGGAGCTATCATTAGTATTGAAGGGACGCAGATCAAGGCCGGCTCAGACGATGGCGGGCAGTTTGCGATTTTAAACGTACCTGTTGGAAATTATAGCGTGAAATGTACTTATGTAGGATACGAATCTCAAGTACAGAAAGATGTAAAAGTAAGCGCTGACCTTACAACAACTGTGAATTTCGCGATGTCCGTTGGCGGCACAGTGATCGATACATTGGTTATTGAAGTTCAGAAAAGAACCGTTCCGACCGAGACTAGCGGTAAAATTATCGGGACAGAGACTATTGATAACCAGGGTATCAGAGGTATTGAAAATATTGTAGCGCATACTTCAGGCGTTGTGCAGGACGAAAAAGGACAGAACCTGAATATCAGGGGCGGAAGAACCGGCGAGACAAGCATTGTTGTCGACGGCGTTGTCACTAATAATCCTCTCAACAGAAATTCAACTGCTCAGGTTTCTAACAATGCGCTTGAAGAAATTGCCGTATTAACAGGCGGATTCAGCGCAGAATACGGTAACGTTCTCAGCGGCGTTGTTAATGTTACTACAAAATCAGGCGGAACTCAGTATTCGGGTTCGTTCGAAACTGTTTCCGACGTGATCGCGGGCAACTGGATCAATACAACTTCGCAGGGCTACAATGTTTACTCAGTCAGCCTTGGCGGACCGGTTATTCCAACAAAGAAAATGTCCGCTTTCTGGAGCTTGTTCGGAAGCTATGAAAGAACATTCCAGAATGTTTCACAGCCAATTTCGCAGGATGCCGCTTCCATGTGGTCTCCAAGCGGAGTTCTTCCTAATTTCGGTTCAGACGGAAATTCATTTACGGCTAAATCGATTTTTGATTTCGGATCGATTACAAAAGGCAAAGTGCCTATAAAAGTTACAGCAGGTTTTAATGGCAACATCGGCAAAGACCGCGTATGGATCGGTTCTATGGGATACTATGATTCATACCATATGCCGATAGAGAATAATAAAAATTTAGAAGGTTTCGTAAAAATAAACCAGTCTATTGGTTCTAAAACATTTTATGACCTGCAGGGTTCATACCTTCGTTCAACATATACTGAAGCTGATGGAATCTTAGGTCTGAACACGGCTATTCTGGGCACAGACGGTTACACATACCCGTGGTATTTAGCTTACGGCGATTCTAATGTCGTTCCGGGAATATCAGAGGGTAACCTCTCAACAAGCGCCGTTAATTTTGGCGTGTTCCGCGGGGCCAACAGAGTGTACCCGATAGTTAACAAGAATCAGACAGAGCAGTTTTCAGGCACCCTGAATGTTACTCACCAGATTCTGACAAAGAAATACGGCAACCATGAAATTAAATTCGGCGGCGAATATAAGCAGTATAAGATCAGGCAGTATTCTGTTCAGCCGGCGGGTTATGCCGTTATTAATCCAAGCAATAAAGACACGGTTAATCACACTATTGTCAATCCTACTGTAGATGAAACATCGGCAAATTCAAACTTTCTTACCGGTTTTGGATATGATCCGTTTGGCAATCAAACTGATGTAGATTATATTGACCAATACGGCAACAATGTAACAGAAGGTCCGATGAAACCAAGGGTAGGCGCGGCATATATTCTTGACAAAATGGAGTTCAATTATTTTAATACAAACATCGGTCTTAGAATGGATTACCTTGATCCTAATACTGTAGTCCCTGTTGATTTCAGAGCTCTGCTTGACGCAAACGGGCAGATTAATTATCAGAAGGTAAAGAAAACTTTTATTATCAGTCCAAGGCTTGGTTTTTCTTTCCCGATAACAGATAAGACCGTATTCCATGCGCAATATGGAAAATTCGTGCAGATGCCCGCTCTTCAGAACCTTTATACAAATGAAAGGACTTTGAGGCAGCTGGGGTCAGGTGGAGTAGGTTATTTCACTATCTTCAATAATCCGAATTTAAAACCTGAAAAGACGACAGCTTATGAATTAGGCGTTAAACATACTGTAGGCGATTATGTTACTTTAGGCCTCACAGCATATTATAAAGAAACATCTGATTTGATCCAGGCCGTGAATATTAAGGCTTACGATAATACGTACAGCTTCGCGATTTATGATAACGGCGATTTTGGAGTAGTCAGAGGTTTGGATTTCAGTCTTGATATGAGAAGATTCCATAGATTAAGAATGTCAATTTCTTACAGTTTAGCGTACGCTTCGGGCACGGGCTCTGATATAAATACGCTTTCAAACGTTGCTTACAACGGGACAGAACCACCGAAACTTCCTTCAGCTTTGAATTATGACCAGAGGCACACAGGCACCATAGAGCTTGATTACAGGTTTGGCGGTTCGGATGACGTTCCGAAAGGAACCTGGGGAGCAATTATTCAGAGACTTGGTATAAACCTTCTCTTCAACTTTAATTCAGGCAGGCCATATACTCCGGAAGATAATTCAACCGATCCGCTGTCTGTAGTATCAAGCAATCTCGGAAACCATCCGACAGGCAGTATCAATTCATTATATGGACCATGGAATTTGGAATTGGATCTGAAGATCGATAAAACTGTTACATTGTTCAAAAAACTTAATGTAGACATTTACTTATTGGCTACGAACGTTCTGAACAGCGAGCTGGTTAATGCGGTATTTAACGGAACCGGAGACCCGGGCAATACGGGCTGGCTGGATAGTTATGCAGGTCAGCAGTGGATAAATTCAAACGGTCCGGATGCTGTCAACCTGTACGATATCAGGTCACATGCAATTAACAATTATGGCCCTCCAAGACAGGTAAGGCTTGGTTTGAGAATGTTCTTTTAATAAAAATTATGGAGTCTAATAGATTATGAAAAATATAATTAATATTAACAAAATATTTTTAAAATGCTGTTCGGCGGCGCTGCTGATATTGTTCATAGCGACGCTATCATTCGCCGGAAATGCGCCGGATAGGAGGACCGGAAAGATCCCTCCGAATATCCAGTCGTTAGCCCCTGTCAATAATATATTTATGCAGGCTAATAACCTGAATACATGTATCAGGAGCGACGGTATTTTTAATTATGATAAGGTTACATACACTTCATCTATAGCCGGGTTGATTTGGCCGGTTACGGTCCCTACCAGGCTGGCTTGCGATTACGCTACCGGCATTTGGATAGGCGCAAAGGTTGGTGGTGATTTAAGAACAGCTGTTTCATTGTATAATTCAATTTTCACTCCGGGAAATATTCCGGTTGTTGGAGCGGTGCCTCCGGCATCTGTTTGCGGAGATCCGAAGTTTAAAGCATATCATGTTAGTCTTTCGGACCCGAACCTGATAAATGGCGGTTCTGTAAACAAGATAGCCGGCGGACATACTTATGTTGTTACTTATGACCCATGGAGCACATGGCCCGTCGATCTGGGCGCTCCATATGTTGAAGTGAACGGAATACCGGGTTACCAGCCCGGTCCCGGCGGAGACAGGCCCGGTATCGGAAACAGCGATGCCACTCCGGACGACATAGTTTTTTGTTCTTTTATGGATTATTCAAATTGCACCAATAATATACATAACCATGAGATCTCATTACCGGGAGGCACTTTACCTCTTGGCGTTGAAATTCACCAGGTTGCTTTTGCATTTAACTCTCCCGGATTGCAGGATATGTATTTCAACAAATTCTGGATCATCAATAAAAGCGCTAACAGGTGGGACAGCACATATTCATGTATAGTTAACGATGTTGACCTTGGAAACGCAGCAGACGATGCTGCGGGATGCGATAGCGCTGTGAGCCTCGGGTTTATTTATAACGCAACAAACTTTGATCTTGAATATGGCGCGGCTCCTCCCGCTACCGGATCAAAATACCTGCAGGGTCCGCTTATCTACACAGGAAATCCTGCTGACATAGTTTACTTGCCTTATGATACTTTAATAGGATACCAGGAAATGGGAATGACAGGGTTCAACGTTTTTGATAATGTAAACGACGCATGCCTTGGAGATCCGGATAATGCTATAGCAGGGTATAACTTTATGAAAGGTTTTAATGGCTGCGGTGTGCCGGCGAAAAACTGGGTGAAAGGTAATTATGAAACGCATTATATCTATAATACCGATAGCACAGCCGGTTATTGCAGCGGTAACAGACTTGGATGGTTTGACAGTGTAGGTTCTGACAGAAGATTTATCCAGGCAAGCGGTCCATTTACTATGAATTCTACCGATACGCAGGTTGTGGTTATTGGTATATTTGTGGATCGTGGTGGAAGTAATGTTTCAAGCGTTTGCAAACTAATTCAGAATTCTACTGTTGTGCAGTCAATTTACAATCGTAATTTCCATGCAATTCCTCTTCCGGTTCCTCCTAAAGTGCAATCTGTAGCCGATGGGAATGGAAACATTACGCTCTATTGGGGCGATACTTCAGAATTCTACCATACGTATGATTTTATAGACTCAACAGGTTTCTGGACATTCCAGGGCTATGAAGTTTACCAGATAAGACCGGGAACGGGCGGAGATAATGCATCTGACAGAACATTGCTTGCAGTTTATGACGTGATAGACAGCATAGATATTAATGGTCAGCATGTTTATGACAGCATACTTGTGGCCCAGCCCAACGGTGAAACCCAGGTTGAATATATCCCCGTTACATATGGATTAAACACCGGAGTTTCAAGGATCATATCTTTGACCCATAATGCATATCCAAATGGAGTTAACGATTTCTTCATTAACGGACAAAACTACAAATTCTCCGTGGTAGCTTATGGAGTTAACACCGGAATTAATTCCCATGGACATAGTTCTATAGGATTTAAAGTTTTGAAAAACGCAATTTCGGCTCAGCAGTTTACAGTCACGCCGAATTATCCGGTAATGGGCTCCAATTTTATTAATAAAGATCTTGATACGCTTGTTTCAAACAGGACTGATAGAAGTTTCCTGCCGGTTATTGTTGACCCCAAAAAGGTAATTACGGCCAGATACCAGATGGTTTGGCAGTCTGATACTTCATGGAATGTCGTCAGGATAATGAATTCACAGGTAGATACGCTTGGAAAACAATCGTTGAATATGAGCGCATTTGATAACAGAGCGTTTGTATTTGACGGTATTATTTTCAAAGCCGATTCGATTTTAAAAGTCAATTTTGGAGTTATAAAAGATCCGGGCGCCGGAGCGCAAACAAGCTCAAAGGGCTGGACTTATACAGGCGGCGCTCTGAATCTCCAGGGCGTTGATACCAGTGTGTTCCTGATCAACCCTTCGGGGAACTACGTTCCGATGCAAAGCATGTCGATGGGTCTTTCCTGGTTTACAGGTAATAACTTCAAAAGATCGTTTACAAGTAAAATTGATACAAATTACTTAAAGACGTACACGCTTCCAAGGATAAGGCTTAACTTTGGGTCTACCCAGAAGGCATACCGGTACTTAGGCGCTTTGAATAATGCCCCGTATAAGGATTATGTTGATGTTCCGTTTACCGTTGAAATGTTCGACCCGTTAGATTCCGCAATGACAACCCCAAGACAGTTGAACTGCGCATTCTATGACCACGATAGCAGCGGCACATGGAATCCACAAGCTAAACCTGATGGCGGATTTGAGATACTCTATATATTTGCTTCTAATTATTCATCTACGCCTAATGCATTCTATCCTACAAAGAATATAAACTTCCAGACACACTTTAAGACGCTGGACGTTTATTATGCCTGGTGGCCCAGGTTGATCAATGCAGGTCCTGCATTCACAAACGGCGACGTATTAAACATTATTCCATATACGAAGCTGCGTCACTATGCAACGCCTGGTTTTGTTACTGTTGCGGAAGTTAGTACAACTGCTCCTACTATTGGTAATATCAGTTTAGCCCAGACAAACGGCGAACTTCAAAATATCAGGGTTGTACCGAATCCATATTATGGCGGTCACTCTCAGGAAACCAGTTCTACCGACAGGTTCGTAAAATTTATGAGAATGCCTAAAACTGCTACTATATTCATATATTCGCTGAACGGCAATCTTGTAAGAAAATTAGTCAAAGACGACAATACTACGACTATTAATTGGGACTTGCTTAACACTGATGCGCTTCCGGTCGCAAGCGGAATTTATATCGCGTATATAAATGCTCCGGGTATCGGGACAAGGGTCATTAAGCTAGCCATATTTACGCCTGAAGAAAGACTTCAAAGTTTCTAATGAAACATTTAATCAAAATTTTAAGGAGCAATCATGAATTATATTAAAAATATTAAAATAGTGGTTAAGTTGGCGGCTGTCATACTCCTGATACTTACCAATATTTCGGTTGCAGGTGACCGGAGCAAATATGGAACATCTGCGGCGCCGGAACTATTGATTCCGGTAGGTTCCATCGGAACCTCGCTTAGCGGCTCTAATTTATCTTCTATTACAGGTATCGAATCAATGTATTGGAATCCGGCAGGACTTTCAATGCTTAATTCGAAAACTGAGGTTATGGCTTCGCATTTAAAATATATTGCTGATATCAATATTGAATATTTTGCGGGCGCCGTTGACCTCGGCGGACTCGGCGTGATTGGCGCAAGCATAAAAACGCTTGGTTTTGCAAACCCGGAGCTTGTCACAACTATTGATGCGCCGGATGGAACTGGGGAAACATGGACGCCTACTTATCTTACCACTTCTCTCTCATATGCGAGAAAGATGTCAGACAAGATATTATTCGGCGCGACTTTCAAAATGATCTATGAGCAGGTCGCTTCAGTATCATCCACCGGTTTTGCAACGGATTTTGGTCTGCAGTACATTGCGGGAAAGAGCGGACTTAAGTTCGGCGTTGCATTAAAGAATTTCGGACCGTCAATGAAGTTTGACGGAACCGGGCTTGATGCATACTACCAACCGGCAGGTACTCCTGCCGGAACGGCAGGGCAGCCGAGAAGAATTACTCTGCAGAGCTTTAACTTGCCCACAACGCTCGAGATCGGGCTCTCATACGATTATCCAATAGGCAAGAAAAATTCCGTAGAACTTTCTACTACATTCCAGAACAATAATTATTCAAGCGATGAATACAGGGTTGGTTTGGAATATGTTTATAACAAGATAGTGTACCTAAGAGGCGCGTATACTTTCTACCCGGATATTATTGCGGGAGATAACATTGATATAAACGATGCCAGGATATACGGGCCATCGTTCGGCGCAGGTATACATTATCCGTTTGGCTCTGTAAATTTAGGCATCGATTATGCTTACAGAGTTACCCAGAACTTTTCGGCGAACCAGTGGTTTACTTTGTCCGTCGGGTTCTAATAAATTTACTATTTTAATGTAAGAATGCCATCCTGCTTAAATGGGATGGCATTTTTACTTTACATTCTAATCTTATTGAGCTATGAAAAAAGTATTGTTTTCCCTCATTTTCTTTTCGGTTCTTTTCTTACAGAAACCGGTATTCTCAGATCCAAACTTCAGTTTCGAATATGATTATTCCGTATTCAAAGACGAAAACCCTTCAAAGGTCTACTTTGAATTGTATTATTCATTTAACCAAAACCAGCTGATATTCAAAAAAACAGACGGCGGTTATACCGCGGAAGCTAAACTCTTTGTGGATGTTCTCAAAAAAGACATAGGCAAGTCTGTTTTGAATAAAACTTACGGTATTCCGTTAACCGTAAAAGATACGGCGGGCTATAACAAAAATGCTAAGCTCGTAGGGCAGATCAATATGCTGCTTGATGCCGGAGAATATAAATTAACGCTCTTGGGAAGCGATTTTTACGATACAAGTTATGCCATGAAACATACGGAAGACATTGATTTGAAGGCCTTTTCAACCAGCGACTTAGCGGCGAGTTCAATAGAACTTGCCTCCGGAATTGAAAAATCATCCGACCAGCAGAATTTGTTCTATAAGAATACTCTTTTGGTTACTCCAAATCCGTCGTTACTGTTCGGCAATAATATGAATTCACTTTACTATTATCTGGAATTCTACAACATGAAGAGCGATGCGGTCGGGGATAAATACACCCTTGCAATTACCGCAATAGATTCGAAAGGGAATGAAGACTATTCGGACAATAAAAGTTATAAAGTGGTAGCGGCATCCAAAGTTGAATTCGGGTCAATCGATCTCTCGAAGTTTACCACTGATAAATATAAACTGAGCTTCAGTATAAAAAATGACGCCGGGAACGTGCTTGTGGAAACATCCAAAATGTTTTATGTTTTTAACCCGGCTGTAAAAGATACAAGCCCGCAGATCGTGGGCGACCCCGGGTATGACCTCAGCGATTTTGCTAAGTACACTGAAAACCGTGTGAATTCGGATTATGAGAAGATGATATATATTGTTACTGATGCGCAAAAAGCCCAGTTCGAAAAGCTAAGTACGCTTGATTCGAAAAGATTATTTCTCTATAATTTTTGGAAATCAAGGGATGTAAACCCGATTAAAGCGCATAATGAATATTTCAAGAGAGTTGATTTTGCCAATAAAAATTTTCGGAACCAGTTTATAGACGGCTGGAAATCTGACCGGGGCAGGGTATATATAATCTATGGCCAGTACGACGATATTGAGAGGCATAACTATGAATCTCAAACAAAAGGTTACGAAATCTGGACTTATAACAGTATACAGGGCGGCGCCATTTTTGTATTCATTGATATGAGCGCAGGAATTGGAGATTACCAGCTGGTGCATTCAACCGCCCAGAATGAGACCCGCGATGACAACTGGCAGTCAAGGCTGGATATTAAGAGCCATTGATATTCATTCAATAGGCATTTAAACGATTTAAATAAACAATCGCCGATTCTTCTATGTATTGGCGATTTTTTTTTGCATAAGAAAAATAGGATTTCAAAGTTACTAATATTTTTGAATATTAGCAGATTATAGCAGTTAAAATTTGATAAGGTATAAATATCATATTATCATAGTTTCGCTGATACTTTCAGCGCTGCTCTGGATTTCATTGAGTTTGAACCAAACTTATGAGATTGATAAGTCTATTCCTGTAAAAATAAATATTATTAAACCTTATGCAGTTTCAGGAAGCATACCCCTCCATTTGGAAGTTAAGTTCAGGGGAGTTGGATGGTCATTAGTTAGATTGTTCACTTCTTTAAATCCGGAATTCAACTATAATGTTATTCCAAGATATGACGAAAAGACTATAATACTTACCAAGCAGTATCTGAACGACAACCTTGGACTCTCTCAAAACCTGAATATCACCGAAGTTTATCCTGAATCGCTATCGGTTGTTGTTGATAAATATGAAGAAAAGTATGTAAAACTTCTGCCGAGAGTTAAAGTAGACTGCCGCAACGGGTATCAGGTTGTGGGTAAACCCACGGTTGAGCCCGACAGCATAAAAATTGGCGGCTCAAGTAAAATCTTAAACGCAATTAAGAATTTATATACCCAGGAAATTTCGGTCAGCAACGTCAACTCAAGCATAGTGATGGATGTTAATATATCCGATAGTCTGTCAAATATTTTATGGAAGTCCGAAAATATTGTTAAGCTTGCAGTAAATGTTGAGCTGTCTGCCGAAAGAGAATACCAGGGAGTGCAGATCCGCGTTACTGATATTCCCGCGGATAAAGAAGTTTTGCTTATACCCGAAAATGTTACCGTTCATCTTAAGGGCGGCGTTAACCAGCTGGCCGCGCTGGATGCATCTAAAATAAAAGCAGCGCTGGGATACGGCGGTATATTTGCCGATACAACCGGCTCCGTTACCCCAAAATTCGATCTGCCTGAGGGAACAAGCCTAATTGGCGTTAAGCCTGAAAAGATCCAATACGTAATTAAGAAAAAATATTAAATTGGTCAGCGGAATTAAAAAAGAATATAACGATCTGATAGGCGCAATAAAGACCTTAAGCTTTAAAGAGGTTTTTATTTTCATGACTGTGGCGTTTATTACATTTCTATCCATGTATTATGCCTCGCCCCCTTTCTTCAGGCAGATGTTCAAAACTGACGATAATAAATTTTATTCTACCCTGTACTGGTTCTCAGCAGATGGTTTCCTTATGTTTATAGTCCCGATGGTTCTGATCTTTCTTGTGCTTAAGCAGAAGCCGTCAGATTTTGGGTTCAGGATCGGCGATTATAAATTCGGCCTTAAAACATACGCCGTATTTATGATTGTCATGATACCGGTTTTGTGGGTATTATCAGGAAGCAAATCGTTTGCCGAAGCCTATCCGCAGGGCGGATTCATGGTCAGGGAAAATGTATCAGTACTGCTTTACTATGAGCTTTTTGTTGGATTTTACATGCTGGCGTGGGAGTTTTTCTGGAGGGGCTTTATGCTCTTCGGGCTGAAAGAAAAATTTGGCTTCTATGCCATTTTTATCCAGATGATTCCGTTCTTCATTCTCCACCGGGGCAAACCCGAGCTTGAAACTTTTTCATCGATATTCGGAGGATTGATATTAGGAATCCAGGCATGGCGTTCAAGATCGTTTATTTATTGTTTCCTGACCCACTGGTCCGTTATGATCTTTGTGGACCTGATTTCTGTTTTGCGTTATAAATCGCAGTCTTATGGCATCGGTTTTGACGCATTCTTAAAATTATTTAATCAAAATTAATCAGCATAATTAAAATGAGACTTTGTATCAACATAGACCATGTAGCGACCCTCCGTCAGGCAAGAAAAGAATCTGAGCCCGATCCGGTTACAGCCGCCGCAATATGCGAGCTTGCCGGAGCCGATGGAATTGTGTGCCACCTTCGCGAAGACAGAAGGCATATGGTGGATAGAGACGTCAGAATACTGAAAGAGACCGTGAGAACCAAGCTGGACCTCGAAATGGCGGCAACCGATGAAATGGTGAAAATCGCATGTGGGCTTAAGCCACAAATGGTTACGCTTGTGCCCGAAAGAAGAGAAGAAGTTACAACTGAAGGCGGGCTCGACCTTGTTGCCGGCGAAATAAAGATTTCATCTGCAATTGATAAGCTTCAGGAAGCGGGAATTAAAGTGAGCGTGTTCATTGATCCATTACCCGATAACGTTGATGCCGCTCTGGAAGTAGGCGCCGACATGATAGAAATCCATACAGGGCAATACTCGCTCATGCAAGAGCCTGAAGATATTATCAAAGAGCTTGAAAAGATAAGGATATCGGCTCAAACAGCTAAAGAACTGGGTCTGGGTGTTAATGCCGGACATGGTTTGAATTATCAGAATATAATCCCGATTGCAAATATGGCGGATATTGACGAAGTCAGTATCGGGCACTGCATAATTTCAAGAGCGGTATTCACCGGTTTGCATAAAGCTGTGGAAGATATGCTGACAATTATCAGAAGAATCAGGCCTTAGCGATGAATTTCTCAAATGAGCTGGCCGAAAAGCTCAGGACAGCAAGTATTGTTTCGGTTTTGACCGGAGCGGGGGTTTCAGCCGAGAGCGGTGTGCCTACATTTCGTGACCCGGGCGGGATTTGGGAAAAATTCAGGCCCGAACAGCTTGCAAATTTCGAAGCATTTATGTCCGATCCTGATTTTGTATGGAGCTGGTACCAGCACAGGCGTGAAATTATGCGCGACGTTAAGCCGAATGCAGGCCACTATGCGCTTGCCGAAATGGAAAAGATTTTTGATGAGTTTAATCTTGTCACGCAGAATATAGATAATCTTCATCACAGAGCGGGCAGCAGAAGAGTTACGGAACTTCACGGCAATATTGAACGTAATTACTGTATCAAGTGTAAGAAGTTTTATGAAGAAGTTGATGTGAAACAAAAGTCCGTACTTAAGTGTGATTGCGGCGGACTCATCCGGCCCGATGTGGTGTGGTTCGGCGAAATGCTGCCGTACAATGCGCTGAAACACGCAGAGGACTGCGCTAAAAATTCAGAGTTATTTTTTACTATTGGCACATCGGCGGAAGTATACCCCGCGGCCCTGCTGCCGCTTATGGCAAAATCAGCGGGCGCTTATGTGGTTGAAATAAATACAAAACCAACTGCGATTTCATATGATGTAGATGAAGTTCTGGAAGGCAAAAGCGGCGAAATATTAGACGGTCTAGTCAAACATTTAAAAGAACTGAGGAAATGAAAACAATAATAGAACCATTTAAGATCAAATCAGTAGAACAAATTAAATTTACAACCGAAGAAGACAGGAAAAAAATATTAAAAAAAGCGTTTTACAATCCTTTCATGATTCCCGCGGAAGATGTATTGATTGACCTGCTTACAGATAGCGGCACATCCGCTATGAGCTCAAAACAGTGGGCCGGCGTTATGGATGGAGATGAATCATATGCGGGCTCAAAAAGTTATTTCAGGTTTGAAGAAGTGACGCAAAAAATATTCGGGTTTAAACATATCATACCCGTACACCAGGGCAGGGCTGCTGAGCGAATTTTGAGCGCGGCTGTGCTGAGCCAGGTTGATGAAGCCGGCAGGTTCATTGTAAACGGGAAGGGAAAATTTATCCCCAATAACAATCACTTTGATACAACCCGCGCCAACATTGAATTTAACGGAGCCGAGGCTGTTGACCTTGTAATTGAGGAAGGTAAGCATCCTTCGGTGCAGCATCCGTTCAAAGGAAATATGGATATTGAAAAGCTGGATAATTATATTGCTATGGTGGGTAAAGAAAACGTGCCTTTATGTATGACAACAATTACTAATAATACGGGCGGCGGTCAGCCGGTATCTATGGAAAATATCAGGCTCACCGGAAAAATATGTAAGAAGTACGGGATCCCGTTTTTCATTGATGCATGCAGGTTCGCTGAAAATGCTTATTTCATAAAATTGAGAGAAAAAGGTTACGAAAATAAATCAATTCTCGAAATTGCCAAAGAAATGTTCTCATACGCAGATGGATGCACTATGAGCGCAAAGAAAGACGCGTTTGCCAATATCGGCGGTTTCCTCGCGATGAATAACGAAGTTCTTTATGATGAATGCAGAAACCTGCTTATCATTACCGAAGGCTTTGAAACATACGGCGGACTTGCCGGCAGGGATCTGGAAGCGATTGCGCAGGGACTGGAAGAGATCCTTGATGAGCACTACCTTCAATATAGAATCCGCTCAACCGCTTATTTAGGCGAGAAGATATCTAAAGGCGGAGTGCCTATAATTCAGCCGCCGGGCGGACATGCAATTTACGTTGATGCAAAAGCGCTGCTTCCGCACATTCCTGTTGAGCAGTACCCGGGACAGGCATTCGTATGCGAGCTGTATATATCGGGAGGTATAAGAGCTGTTGAAATAGGCAGTGTTATGTTTGGCAAATATGATTCGCACGGGAAATTGATGCCGGCAGAAATGGAGCTTGTAAGACTGGCAATCCCAAGGCGTGTTTATACTCAAAGCCATATCGATTATGTTGCAGAGGTAATTCTGGAAATTTATAAGAAGAGAAAAGAAATAAAAGGATATAAGATTGTAGAGGAACCAAAATTCCTGAGACATTTTACATCAAAATTCGCGCCCGTTTAATGCCATCAGTACTTAAAGCAAATAATCTCGTTAAGGAATACGGTAAAAGAGCCGTAGTGGATAACATATCTATCTCTGTTAAGCAGGGAGAGATTGTAGGGCTGCTGGGGCCTAACGGCGCAGGCAAAACTACAACCTTTTATATGATAACGGGTATGATCGCCGCTAATTCAGGAGAGATATTTATAGATAGCGAAGATATTTCCAGTACACCGATGTATAAACGCGCGAGAATGGGCGTAGGTTACCTTCCGCAGGAAGCTTCTGTGTTCAGGAGAATGAGCGTTTACCAGAATATATACGCAGTGCTGGAATTCATGAAGCTTGACCATACCGAACGGGATGATAAGACCAGGAAGCTTATGAAGGAATTCGGTATCTCCGCTATTGAACATAGCAAAGGATTTGTTCTTTCGGGGGGTGAAAGACGAAGGACCGAAATAGCGAGGGCAATTGCAACTGATCCCAAATTCATTTTGCTTGACGAGCCGTTTGCAGGCATTGATCCTATTGCAGTTGAAGATATAATGAAAATTGTCGCCCGCCTTAAAGAAAGAGGCATTGGAGTATTGATCACTGACCATAACGTTCATGAAACATTATCAATTGTGGATAGGGCTTATATTATTATTGAAGGAAGAATTTTCCGGCAGGGGAGCGCGGAAGAACTGGCTAACGACGAAAAAGTGAGAAAACTGTATCTTGGCGAGAGCTTTAAACTTGACAGGTACGGTAATTAATGGGAAAAATCATTCTTGCAGTATCGGCGCACCCCGATGATATTGAATTTTCATGCGGCGGAACCCTTTTTAAGTTCAGGGATAAGGGATACGAACTCTATTATATAGTCGCGACAAACGGCGAGAATGGTTTCAAGATAGGGCACAAACCTAAAGCGGAACGCATCAAAACACGCTACAAAGAACAAATTAATGCGGCTAAGCTTCTGGGCGTTAAGAAAGTTTTTTTTCTGCATTATAAAGATGGTCTCCTCCCGAATAATACAGAACTACGCATAAAAATTGCTAAGATAATAAAAAAGGTAAAGCCAAATATAATTTTTACTTTCGACCCTGCTAATAAATCATATGAAAGCGTTAATCTTAATCACACTGATCATCGTGTAATCGGCGAGGCTGTATTTGACGCAGTGTTTGCCGCGCGTAACCGGTATATGCTCCCCGGCGTGTCGCATGCGGTAGAACAATTCTATTTCTTCGGATGCGATAAACCAAATCATTTTGAAAATATAACAAAACAAATAAAGCAGAAGATAAGCTTAATCAAAGAACACCGTTCGCAGTTCTACGAAGAAAAGGGAATGGAAGAGTGGGTGAAAGAACATCTTTCTTCATATACAAAGAAATTCAAATATAGCGAGCGATTCCGGATTGTAAAAATTTATCAGCCGTTTAAGAAATGATAAAGGTAAGCGAAGAAGAATTTCAGGAATTGGTTGATATTGCGCTGGATACAATTCCGCAAAACTTTACTGAGAAATTAAATAATATTGTTTTCATTGTCGAAGATTTCCCGTCGGGAAGCGATCTGGAGCGATTAGATATGGGCGACGGAAGCTACCTGCTTGGTTTATATTCAGGAACGCCTTACACTCACCGCAGCTCATGGTATTCAGGTAAGCCGCCTGATAGAATAATTCTGTTCCAGAGGAATATTGAAAGGATCTGTAATACAAAAGACCAGCTTAAAGAAAAGATTCGCGAAGTTATGGTTCACGAAATCGCCCATTATTTCGGAATGAATGAAGACGAAATAAGGGATGCAGGATATTAAAATTGATTCTCTAAAATCTTGATAATTAAAGAATTACGGCAAGTTCTCATTTAATTATAAGTTGCTAATCAATTTGCATACAGTTATTTTTGAATACGAAAAATTAGATGGATACAGATTCAGGCAGTACATTAGTAAAATCAGATTCTATAATGAAAAACGGTAAAAGAAGAGTTAGTTCTTCCCGCTCCCGCTCAATACTCCCATTATGTTTCGTAAGTCATTTTTCCTTCGGCTTAATAATTCATTCCTGATAATATAATTTGAATTCTGTGGATTCCGAAGGAAAGAAATCTTCCGCTATGTCAAACTTAGCAAAGCCAAGAACTATAAAAGTGATAGTGCTCACCACTGTCATGTTCACTTTTATTTCGTATTGGCGCGCGGCCGGTTTGGTTATTGGCGATCTTGGTTCAACTGCATACTACATCGGCGGTATTGCCGAGCAGTTCGTTGGCAAATCGGCGCCTTATTTTATTCTGGCGGTTATGCTGTTTTCGTATGCGGTGCGGGCTGTTTACATCGAGTCATGCGGAATGTTTGTCCGCGGCGGAGTCTATCGCGTTGTTAAAACGGCTCTGGGAGGCTGGTTCGGTAAAATTTCGGTCAGCGCGTTGGTTTTTGATTATGTTTTAACCGGCCCTATCAGCGCAGTTTCTGCCGGTATTTATTTGATAGGACTTCTGAATACTATTCTTAAGCTTAGCGGCCTGAATACTTCTCTAAGCGTGAATATTTGGGCCGTTGTAGTCGGTTGTTTCATTACCATTTATTTCTGGTGGGAAAATATTAAAGGTATTGAAGAATCATCCGATAAAGCTCTCAAGATATTTATAATTACAATTGTAATGGCGGTCATAATACTATCATGGGCTGTAATAACATTGCTGCTGAAAAGCGAGCCTTTCTTCCAGAATCTGCCGCCTTTAAAAGTCGATCTTAAGCCCGAAGCATATGGCTGGTTCTCAAATGTAAGCTGGGTAAAGTCACTTGGGTTCTTCAGCATATTAATTGCGTTCGGGCATTCATTGCTGGCGCTTAGCGGCGAGGAATCGTTAGCGCAGGTTTACAGGGAGGTTGAGTCTCCCAAACTTAAGAATTTTAAAAAAGCCGCTTTCATTATTTTTGTATTCAGCATTGTTCTGACCCCGGGAGTATCGTTTTTGGGTAACATGCTTATTCCGGATAGCGTCCGGCCGCAATACATTGATAACCTGATAAGCGGAATTGCAATGTACGTTCACGGGCCTTTCTGGGCAAGGCTTACGCTTCAGTCATTTGTTGTTGTAGTCGGAGTGCTCATTCTTTCCGGCGCGGTTAATACGTCTATTGTCGGCGCAAACGGCGTTCTTAACAGGGTTGCCGAAGACAGGGTGCTTACAGATTGGTTCCGCAAGCCTCATAAAAAATTTGGCACATCATACAGGATATTATCGCTTATTGCAACATTGCAGGTTGTTACTATTATACTCTCAGGAGGAAATATGATAACCCTCGGCGAGGCTTATGCGTTTGGCGTTATTTGGAGCCTTACCTTCAACGCATTTTCGATGCTGATCCTGAGATTTAAGGATAAACGTCCGCGTGAATGGAAGGTCCCGATAAACTTTAAGATCGGAAAAACAACTATCCCGTTCGGATTATTTCTTATCTTCTTTGTTCTGCTTGTTACAGCGCTGACAAATTTGCTGACCAAACCTATTGCAACTGTTTCAGGCCTTATTTTCACTGCAGGCTTTTTCACAGTATTCACTGTTTCGGAAATAGTGAACAAGAAAAAGATTATGAAAGATAAGCACATGACAGAGGCGGAATTTGAAATTGAACATCAGCATGCGTCGCTTGAACATTTTAACCTTGACCGCGAACAGGATATAACGCCGGAAGCCATTGGCAGCGAGCTTGACGACAGGATCGTTGTAGCCGTCAGGGACCCCGGTAATCTATCGCATCTTCAAAAAGTTATTAACGAAACCGACACCGATAAAACCGATATTATCGTATTTATAGGCAGGGTATTCAAAGATAAAATGAATATGCAGGTGGATGAAAACATAGAAGAGGATGAAAGAGCTTTATTCTCGCAGGTTGTTACCATTGCTGAGTATATTGGCAAGCCTGTAATTCCTATGGTGGTTCCTACAAATAATGCTTTCTATTCTATTGTAAACGTCGCAAATGCCCTGAAAGCAAGGGAAATTGTGCTTGGGCTTTCGGCCCGCTATAAGCCGGATATCCAGCTTCAGCAGCTGGCTCTTCTTTGGGGTACGGTACATTCAGATGAAAGCCAGGGAATCACTATCAGGATAATTTCTGATGGCATGGAATTTAAGCAGGATTTGTAAAATTACATGAAGTTTTTTTTATAAATCTATTATTTTTCACTTTTTATTGAATGCGTTTAAAATTATATTAGTAAAATTGATAATATGACAAGAATTCTGTTTCAAATAAATTATGATATTCACCCCGAAAAAAGGGAAGAATATTTAACAACCATTCGTGAATTAGAGGACTATATCACCGGCCACTCCAGCCATAACTATATGGTGGTTGAAGATAAGAATAAGCCGAATAATTTCACCGAGATATATCTCTGTAAAGACGAAAATGAGTATGATGGACTTGAGGATGAGATGGACGATACCATTTACGGTCTTACCACAAAGATTGCAAGTGAGTTTGTTGAATCCGGCAAAACAAAATATTCAACTTTCTACGAGGTATAGCTTAAATTCCTGATACTAATTCAATTAATCGGAAAATCGTGTTTTTTTCCGCCAACTTTTCCTGCAGCCTATCCACTCCATTCTTCACGATTTAATATTACATTTATTGCTAAATTTGCTTTTATTTCGTTAGGAACAGAGAATGTCAAAACCGGGAAAACGAAAAATAGATTTCAAGTCCGATAAAGTTATACGTTTTTTTATCGGCTTTGTAACCGTTGTTATAATAACGGCGTTGTTCCCTCAGTATGAGACAATTGAAGCTGATTACTCAATTGGCTCCATATGGAGCAAAGAAGACCTTATCTCGCCATTCAGTTTCCCGATCTATAAAAGCTCCGCGGATTATAAAACAGAAGTCGATAAAGCCCGCGCTGAAGTGCTGCCTTTATTTGACATAAATAATCCAAAATCAAACGGACAGATAAACTGGCTTGATTCGCTTAATAGAATGTTTGCAGGATTCAAAAGAGTTATCGATTACGATAACGAACTGAACAAAGAAAAGAGCCTTCCGGAAGAAAAACGTACAACAAATGATAAGGAACTTGGTAAGCTAAAAGAAGATCTGAAGATATCTTTTTCCGATGAAGAATGGAAAACTCTTGAAAACATTTATAATAATTCTAATCCCTCAGTTAATTTTGACGCGTTCAAAAAGAAGATCATACAGTCCCTGAACCAGGTGAGCGATAAAAAAATTATCGATATACCTAAACAGGAAATTAAGACTAAGCAGATCTCATATATGAAAAATAAGGTTGAGGAAACCCTGGATATCAGCTCGGTAAGAGACCTGAATGAAACAGAACAGGCTTTAAGAACAGATATGCAGGGGTATTTCAAATCAGATGAAATTACTAATACTGCTCTTAAAATAGCTAAACAGTTTACCTACCCGGATTTTAAATTTAATAAAGCCGAAACAGAAAAGATCACAAGCGCTGTAATAGAATCCGTTCCTAAAACATTCGGTATCGTAAAGGAAAACGAGCGAATAGTAAGCAAGCACGAGCAAATAAATGAGCTTACTAAACTGAAGCTGGATTCTTACAAACGGGTAAGAACCGAACAGATGGGAAGCAATGACTTTTATTCACAGCAGGCAGGCAGGTTCCTATTTGTATCTATTATGATCGCTCTTTTGGCAATATTTCTATACAAGATGCGGACAGCCGTTTTCAGCGATAACTCAAAGCTTATTTTGTTGTCTACTATTTTGCTTCTGCAAGCGGTTTTTGCTTACCTGAGCCTGAATGTTAAAGCTAATTATCCAATAGAATATCTGATTTTCGTGCCCGTTGCGGCAATGCTTCTCACCGTTATATTTGATTCACGACTTGCTGTTTACGCAACTATAATAATCTGCGTTTTGATTTCAGCCCTAAGAGGAGGGGACTATGACATATTTGTCCCTAATTTCTGCGCTTCTATATTAGTTGTTTATTCAGTAAGAGATATTAAAAACCGCTCGCAGCTTTTTGTGTCCATGATATACATATTTGGCGGGTATTTTGTGGCCACAATGGCCATTGGGCTGGAGAGATTCGATAGTTTCAGCATGATAAGAGAAAAGATATATATTTCTACGCTCAATGCAGTTTTATCTCCAATATTAGCTTATGGACTGCTTATCTTCTATGAAAAAGTTTTTCGCGTCGCTACGGATTTAGTGTTTCTGGAACTTAGCGACTTTAACCATCCGCTGCTGCGTGAGCTTTCCGCGAAGGCGCCCGGCACGTTTCATCATTCTATAATCGTAGGCAACCTCTCGGAGCAGGCAGCCGAAGAGATCGGCGCAAATCATATATTAACGCGTGTCGGATGTTATTATCACGATATCGGCAAGATGGTATCTCCGGGTTATTTTGTTGAAAATCAAATGGACGGCAACAAGCACGAAGAGCTGAATCCTTCTTTAAGCGCAAAAATGATTATATCGCACGTAAGAAACGGTATAAGGCTTGCCGAAAAATACCATTTGCCCAAGGAAATTATTGATTTTATCCCTATGCACCACGGTACTAATCTCGTTTCATATTTCTATGAAAAGGCAAGAACAGAGGAAGGCGAGATGGATACAACTCATGATTTTATCTACCGTTACCCGGGTCCCAAACCCCAGACCAAAGAAACCGGAATTGTAATGCTTGCAGATGCGGTCGAAGCCGCCACGCGCGCTATAGAGGACCCCACGCCCGCAAAGCTTGAAACACAAATTGATGAGATAATTAAAAACAGGTTTATAGAAGGCGAGCTTGATGAATGCGACTTGACTCTGCGCGACCTGATAAAAATCAAACAAAGCTTTCTTAAAACTGTGGTGGGGATCCATCATCACAGGATAAAGTATCCTGAAACTGCAGATGAAGAGGAAAGCTAGTTCCTCGTTGCCGCAATCGGCTAAAGATGAGAATACAAAACAAATAGAATCATTTGTACTGCGCTTAGAAATAGAAAAATCGCTCTCCGATAACACTATCAAATCATATTTTTTTGACCTTACAAAGTTCAATAATTTCCTGAAAGAAATTAAGGTCAGCTCTTTTCTAACTGTTGAAGAAAGTCACATTGAACGGTTTTTGGCGTTCCTGAAAAAGGACATGAAAGCGTCATCATCATCGCGGATTCTTTCGTCCCTGGGCCAGTTTTATGATTTTCTTATTAATTCTTCTTTGATAAAAAATAATCCGTTCGATTATTTTGATGCGCCTAAGCTTGAGCGTAAGCTGCCTGTTGTACTTACTATTGCAGAGGTCAACCTTATATTGAAACAACCTGATGTAACTAATAAGCTCGGACTCCGCGATAAAACCATACTTGAAGTGATGTATGCCTGCGGACTCAGGGTAAGCGAGGCGCTGGATATAAAATGTTCCAACATAATTACCAGCGATGAAGTGATCCGTGTTTTTGGTAAAGGCTCGAAAGAAAGAATTATCCCCATCGGCAGGGAAGCGCTGAAATGGATTGAAGAATACTTAAAATACTCGCGCGGACAGCTTGCTATTTCAAAATCAGAGGATTACCTTTTTTTGAACTGGAGGGGTAAACGTCTTTCACGTATGGCGATTTGGGATATTATTAATAAATACAGCAAAGCGGCTAAAATAAATAAGCAGATACATCCCCACATATTCCGCCATTCATTTGCCACTCATTTACTCGAAGGCGGCGCAGATTTGCGCTCAATCCAGGAAATGCTTGGCCACGCCGATATAAGCACCACGCAAATATATACGCACGTTGATATAAGTTACTTAAAGGAAGTGCATAAGAGCTTTCATCCGAGAGGATGA
>CAZMRG010000021.1:32451-34737 GCA_964568655.1 uncultured Ignavibacteriales bacterium
CGTTGATATAAGTTACTTAAAGGAAGTGCATAAGAGCTTTCATCCGAGAGGATGATTGATTTAAGATATGTGAATTGAGATCTCACGTTTCACTTTTTTAACATTTCATCCTTAATTTTATGCAAATATTCCAATGCCGCCTCATATTCGTTTGGAATAATTCCGTCCAGAATCGCTTCCTCTATAGCAGTTTTTAATTTACCTACTTCTCTGGAAGGCTGTAGGTTGCAGATCTTCATTATCTCTTCGCCGCGGACAGGGGATTGGAAGTTCCTTATCTTGTCCCGTTCTTCAACTTCAGCTATTCGTTTTTCCACCCTGTCAAAATTGGCTAAGTATTTCTCAACCTTTCTTGGATCCTTTGATGTGATATCAGCCCTGCAAAGCGTTAAAAGGTCGTCTATATCATCCCCGGCTTCGAATATAAGCCGTCTTATGGCTGAATCGGTCACATCTTCTTCCGCAAGCGCTATAGGCCTTAAATGCAGCTTAACAAGCTTTGATACGTATGGCAGCTGGTCAAATGGCAGTTTGAGTTTTGTAAATATCTTCTTCTGCCACCTTGCGCCCATTTCTTCGTGTCCATGAAATGTCCACCCGATTTCCTCAACGAATTTTTTGGTTGGAGGCTTAGCTATGTCATGCATCAGCGCCGCAAATCTAAGCCATAGGTTATTTGTATTCTTGCTAATGTTATCCAGAACCTGTAAGGTATGAAAAAAAACGTCTTTATGATGAAAATCTTTTCGTTGGTCAACGCCCTGCAAATAATGTACTTCGGGGAAAATGATTTCCATTATTCCGGATTTAAACAATATTGCCAAACCAATTGAAGGTTTCTCAGTTGCAAGTATCTTCAAAAACTCATCTGTAATTCTTTCCTGCGATACAACGCCTGTTTCTCCCGGCTGGATCCTCAGCCGTTCCTTCATTTCCTTCATTGCCTCAAAAGTCTTATCGTCAATTGTGAAATTAAGCTGTGAGGCAAATCTTGCCGCGCGCATCATCCTGAGTGGGTCGTCGTCGAATGTTTTCGACGGGTCCAGCGGAGTGCGAAGCAGTTTATTATTCAAATCTTCCTGCCCGTTAAAGAGGTCGATAATTTTCTCTTTGGAATCGTTCAACGAAATCGCAAGCGCATTCACGGTAAAATCTCTTCGTGAGAGGTCATGTTCCAGGTCAGAAAACTCTACATCCGGTTTTCTTGAATCCTTGCTATAGCTTTCTGTGCGTGCCGAGGCAAATTCAATTTTCAGCTCATTTTCATTATCAAGCGGAAGTTCCAGCAGCGCTGTCCCAAATTTTTTATATACGGCGCTAAGCTCAGTTTTAAATTCTTTTGCCGTCAATTGTGCAAATTCAATTGCATCCCCCAATACGGAAATATCAATATCATTGCTATCAATACCCAATAGCTTATCTCTCACGTATCCGCCAACAAGATATATTTCGAATTTATTCCTGTTTGCAGCGCCGGATATTTGATTTAATATTTCGTCTTTACTTCGCAACAGGATCTGTTTGAGAAATTATTTTTATTATTTCGTCGGCAACTTCAACAGCCCGCTTGCCATCCTTTAATGTAACTTTCACCGGTTTATCATTCATTATGCTGTCAAAAAATGATTCAAGCTCATTTTTGATAGGATTAATTTCTTCTGTATTATCAAGCTTCGGTTCTTCAAAAACAATTTTCTTTCCTTCGCCAAGCGGAAACGACATGCCTTCAAAAGGCGTAGCTTCATCGGTGAGCCGGAATATCTCAGATTTATTTGTAGAAAAGTCTATTGAAATATACGCATTATTCTGGAAAATCCTCATTTTTCGCATCTTTTTGAGCGAAATTCGGCTTGCAGTTACATTTGCAACGCATCCATTTTGAAATCCTAATCTTGCATTGGCAATATCAATATTATGAGAAATTACTGCTACTCCGTTTGCATCGATTTTCTCAACAGGAGATTTAACCAAGTTGAGAATAATATCAATATCATGGATCATTAAATCCTGGATGACAGATACATCTGTTCCCCTCGGATTGAACTGGGAGAGTCTGTGAGATTCAATAAATCGCGGCTTGAGTTCATATTTATTTAACGATAAAAGCGCCGGATTGAATCGCTCAACATGTCCAACCTGTATTTTCACATTTGCATTCTCTGATAACTTAATTAAACTTTCTGCATCTGTAAGACTGCTTGTTACAGGTTTCTCAATGAATAAGTTTATATTCTTCGCAAGAGCCGCTTTTGCGATTTCGAAGTGCGTTGATGTGGGAGTGACAAT
>CAZMRG010000022.1:0-5943 GCA_964568655.1 uncultured Ignavibacteriales bacterium
CATATTTATAATTCTTAATTGATTATGAAGTTTTTTAAAGAGTTAGGAATGCTGCTATACCCCACCCCCGGCCCCCACACCATGTGGAGAGGGGGTGGCGCCTGCCTGCTGCAGGCAGGCGAAGCGACGGGGGAGAGGTAACAATTTTCGCCGGTTTCCCGCAAGGGGATTTTAAAGATTTAACTTAGCTCCGTTAGGGGCTATATATTTGTAGCGAAGAATATTAATTAAAATTATAGCTCCGTAGGAGCAGCTTATTAAATTATGGAAGATAAAAGAAAAGAAATATTCGCTGAGATTAAGAAGATACTTTTGCCATACGGAAAAAAAATGAATCTAAGCGTGGACGATGAAAAGAAAATTGAATTATTGGGAAAGAAAAAAGTGACTATTTACAATAAGGAAATTGACGGAATGTATTTTGCATGGGCAATGATCAAGAAGAACTTTGTTGGATTTTATTGTTTCTTCCAGTATTCGCATCCGGATTTTTTGAAAGAATGCCCTGAAAACCTGAGAAAATGCCTGAAGGGTAAATCATGTTTCCATATAAAGAAAAACGACCCGGAACTGATGAAGTCAATTAAGATTTATATTAAGAAAGGATATGAGATGTATAAAAAATGCGGATTGATCTAAAGATTACGGGACTTGCAACCTTTATTCTAATTCCGGTTTTAAATACTGTGCGGTGTAAGAAGTTTTAATATATTTTTTCACTAACTCTTCAGGCGAACCCTGCGCGATAATTTTGCCGCCTGCCTCACCGCCTTCGGGTCCAAGATCAATTATCCAATCAGCTGTTTTTATCACATCTAAATTATGTTCAATAACAATTACCGTATTACCTTTATCCACTAACTGGTTAAGCACTTTAAGAAGCATACGGATATCTTCGAAATGAAGACCTGTGGTTGGTTCATCCAGAATATAAATGGTTTTTCCAGTCTGAATTTTTGATAACTCGGTAGAAAGTTTAACTCTCTGCGCTTCGCCGCCCGATAAAGTTACTGCCGATTGGCCAAGCCTGATATATCCAAGGCCAACGCTGTGAAGCGTTTCAAGCTTACGTTTTAGTTTTGGGATAGCATCAAAGAAACTCACTGCTTCTTCTACTGTCATTTCGAGTACGTCGGAAATATTTTTTCCTTTGTAACGCACTTCAAGCGTTTCGCGGTTGTAACGTTTGCCGCGGCATGAGTCGCATGTAACATAAACATCAGGCAGGAAATTCATTTCAATTCGTTTTAGTCCGCCGCCCTCGCATGCTTCGCATCTTCCGCCTTTTACATTAAAGCTGAAACGGCCGATTTTATAACCGCGCATTTTGGATTCAGGCAGCACTGCGAACAGATCGCGAATAAAAGTAAAAAGCCCTGTGTAAGTTGCGGGATTGCTCCTTGGGGTCCTGCCAATAGGCGATTGGTCGACCTCAATAATTTTATTAACAAGCTTCAATCCTTCAATGGTATCATAAGGAAGCGGCGGCTCAGGCGTCTTATAAAATTTCCGGGACAGAACACGGTACAGAGTTTCATTTATGAGCGATGATTTCCCGGAACCGCTAACGCCTGTTACGCATATAAACTTCCCAAGCGGGATATCAAGATTGATACTCTTCAGGTTATTCCCTGTCGCGCCCTTAAGAATTATGCTCTTTCCGTTGCCTTTTCTTCTCTTTTGGGGCACTTCTATCTTTTTCTTACCCGAGATATAAAGGGATGTTACCGAATCGCCATTCAATCCGCCGGGCGGCCCGAATGCCACAATCTTCCCGCCATGTTCTCCCGCTCCGGGACCTAAATCAACGATATAATCGGCTTCTTCCATCATTTGCTTATCGTGTTCAACTACAATAACTGTATTGCCGATGTCGCGAAGGTTCTTCAATGATTTAATAAGCAGATTATTATCACGCTGATGCAGTCCAATGCTGGGTTCATCTAGTATATAAAGAACGCCGCGCAGCTGCGAGCCAATTTGTGTCGCGAGCTTTATTCTCTGCGCTTCGCCGCCGGAAAGCGTGCGCGCGCTTCTGTCTAAAGTAAGATAATCAAGCCCTACATTTAACATAAATTCAAGACGCATTTTAATTTCTTTCAGTATCTGCCGGGCAATAATTTCCTGGCGCTCGTTAAGCTGCAACCCGTCGAACATCTTCCTGGCTTTGTCAATCGAAAGAAGAGATAATTCATGAATATTTTTCGATCCATCAACGGTTTCGATCTTAACAGCAAGCGAGGTTTGCTTTAATTTTCCGCCGTTGCATGTTTCGCAATTATTTGACGTCATGAAGCTTTCCGCCCAGTTGGATATGTACTCCGATGTCTGGTTGCGGTAATAATCAAGTATAACTTTCTTTACTCCTATAAACCTGTGGTTGAAAGTTTTCCTAACGCCATTTGAGTCAAGGTACGAGTATTCTCTTTTTTCTTTGGTGCCTTCTACAATTTCTTCCAGGTGTTCTTTTGCAATTTTCCCGATTGGCGTATCAAAATCATATCCCCATACTTCAATAAGCTGTTTAAGCATATTGAATGTCCAGTTGACACGGGGTTTTCCAAGCGGCGCGATGGCTCCCTGGTTAATAGTAAGTTCCATGTCCGGTAATATCAGGCTGTCATTAAGCTCTTTCCTCGCGCCTAGTCCCATACAATCAGGGCACCAGCCGTAAGGCGAGTTGAACGAAAACGAATTCGGCGCGGGTTCATCGAAGCTGATGCCGCAATCAGGGCAGGCAAGCTTTTCGCTGAACAGCTTATCGGCAAGCGGGCCGCCTTCGGCATCGTTGATTATCACAATACCTGAGCCGAACCTTAATGCGGTTTCAACCGATTCACGCAGTCTTATAACGGTCGCCTTGCCTACAAGCAGGCGGTCTATAACAATTTCTATATCGTGAATTTTATAACGGTCAACCTTCATCTTAGGCACGATATCTTTTATGGAGCCGTCAACCCTTACTTTTGTAAAACCGTCTTTTTCTATTTCTTCGAACAGTTCGCGGTAATGTCCCTTGCGTCCGCGCACAACCGGCGCCAATATATTGATATTTCTTCCGTCAAGATTTTTTTTAATGTGATCAAGGATCTGCTCCATCGATTGGCGCTGAACCGGCTTACCGCAATTTGTGCAATGCTGAGTGCCGCATCTTGCGAACAGAAGGCGGAGGAAATCATAAATTTCAGTGACTGTTCCAACTGTCGAGCGCGGGTTATGAGAGATGGTCTTCTGCTCTATAGATATAGAAGGAGAAAGTCCTTCAATTTTATCCACATCCGGCCGTTCGATTCCGCCGATAAATTGCCGGGCATAGGCAGATAGCGTTTCAACAAACCTGCGCTGTCCCTCTGCATAAATCGTATCGAATGCGAGGGATGACTTCCCTGAACCGGAAATACCTGTAATAACAACGAATTTACCGCGTGGAATATCGAGGTCGATGTTTTTAAGGTTGTGGACGCGCGCGCCCTGTATCGTTATTTTATTTAAGTTTGACAATCAGCTATATTTTTCAGTGACCCGTAATTTAACCCGAAATGTTTAAAGAAAAAATGAAATTTATCGTACCGTTACCCTAAAGGAATATTTTCTTTATAACATATGACATTTGACGTTTAATTTAAGATTTTAACTAAAAATTCAATGATTCCCGCCTATCTGCAGCAGGCAGGCCTTCGCGAATGAACTTCTAAACCAGTACCAAATTAAAATTGATGTTTAGCAGAAGTATTTCTATATTGCAGTGTTTAACTCGCATTTTTCAATTCAAACTAAATAGAATAATATGTCATACCTGATGGATTTACCTGTGGGACTGGGCTTTTTAATCATTTGCGTTGTCGCAGTGACCTTAGCAGTTTTGGGATTGAGGCTCGTCAGAAGAAGATATGATCATGATGTTCTTAAGGAAAATCACGAAGTAGCGGCCGTTATATATAATGCATTTGGAATTCTATATGCTGTGGTTGTTGCATTTGTTGTATTTGTTGTATGGGGCAGGTACGATGATGCAGGCAAGAACCTTGAGCTTGAAGCAAGCCAGGTTGCCGACATATTTTTTATTTCAAAAGCGTTTCCGGATTCCACCAGCAAACAGATAAAGCAGGCGTTATACGAATACGGAAGCAGCGTGACGGATGATGAATTTATGAAGATGTCTAAAGGAGAAGCAAGCCCGAAAACTATTGATGCGATAAAGAAACTTAACTCGATATTTCTCAGCATGGATATCAAAACCCTGCCTAACACAATTGTGTACGAGGAAGCATTTAAGAGGTTAAACGACCTGGCCCAGTACCGGCGTTTAAGGGTATTTGCCGCCAAGGATTCGGCGCCTATGGTAATTTGGATCGTACTTATTGCCGGCGCAGTAATCATGGTTACATACACTTATTTTTTTGCTATCAGAAGGGTTTTGCCGCAGAACTTGATGACCGCCGCGCTTACAATTACGCTGACTCTGATTTTGTTTTTAGTATTCATACTTGATCATCCGTTTTCGGGAAGCACTGCTGTTAGTTCAGACCCGATGAAGAGTACTGTCACAACTATGAAGAAAGCTTTGGGAATAGATAAACCAACTCAATAGAATAAATCTGCTATGACTTTATGGCTGCCTCCAAGAAGAGGCGGCCTTTTTATTTTATTCATGGATTTAATTATTTAAGTATCAGGGTTTAATGGCTTTAAATCCGGTGCAAGTTTTAACTTTGAGGTTTTTAGGAGCTATGTATATATTGCATTAAAAGATATTCATTTCTATAAACTAAAAACCAAAGTCATATGTCATTCTTACTAGATCTGCCTACCTGGTTATCATTTCTAATGCTTTCTATAATAACGGTTACTGTTTCGCTCAGCGGACTTCATTTTATCAGGAAAAAATATCCCGCAGAGGCATTGAAGGAGAACCACGAAGTGGCCGCGATAATATTCAACGCATTCGGGCTGCTTTATGCTGTTGTAGTGGCGTTTGTTGTGTTTGTTACATGGAACGGTTATGACGATGCGACCAAAAATCTGCAAATGGAAGCCAACGAAACCATTGACATATTTTACAGCGCAGCGGCTTATCCCGATTCAGTTAGCAAGCTGATTCAAACGGGATTGATTGATTATGCTTCCACAGTTTATAATTCTGAGATCAAAGAAATGTCAAGCGGCGACGTCAGCCTTTATTCCGGCGGCGCGCTGAGAAAACTATTAACAACATTTAATACTCTCGGGCAGAAATCGGCTCCAAACCGGGAGCTGTATTCAGAATCGCTGAAAAAAATAAACAGCCTGGCGGAATACCGGCGGCTGAGAATATTCGCGGGAGATGATACTATACCTGATGTTATTTGGTTTGTGCTTATGATTGGAGCGGTAATAACAGTTTCATACACATATTTCTTCGGGTCAAAAAACCTGAGGGCGCAATACATGATGACTTCCGCGCTCACAGTAACCATAACATTAATATTATTTTTGATATACACGCTTGATCACCCCTTCTCAGGCTCAAGCAAAGTGAGCGCCCGGCCAATGAAGCAGGTTATGGAAATTATGCAAAAAGGACTGTGATGAATTAGGAATTGAGAATTGAGATTTAAAAAACATGACAAACGAGCGGAACGGAGTGTTTCACACCCCCTCTGTATCTCCCCCTGCTAGGGGGAGACGGCTTTATAGGGACGATATGTTAATAGAACAAAATGATAATTGTTTTTAGCTCTGTTAGGAGCGACATATATGTGAATGAAGGGTGATTGGGGAGATAAAATATTTAGGTCAAACGTTACAAATCTTGGCAGGGCAGGATATTTATTTGTAAAACTTATACGCTTTTAATAAAATAATTGTAAACGGGATCCACCATATCAGGTCGTTAGTTACGTTTAACATGCCGGCTTTAAGAGTAAAGCGTGAAGCATAATACGCCGCGATAAATCCAAACGG
>CAZMRG010000022.1:6043-30069 GCA_964568655.1 uncultured Ignavibacteriales bacterium
CGGTTGGGTTGAACTCATTAACTTAGCAGGTTACTTAAGCCACGGAACTTTAATGTTCAGCTTAACGAGCTTTTCTTCAAACTCTTCGCGTTCGCGGTTGCGTTTAATAGAGCCGTCATCTTTAATCCACCCAAAAGACATCGCAAGATTAACAGGCCCCTCGACGCTGCCTTTCATAATTTCCTGCATGATTTCCATTTCAAGCCGCGTGAAGTTAGATGCGTTTATGCGATAATCTAAAAAAGCTTCCCATGTGAGCGGGCACCACTTGGCAAGAATTTCATGCCCCATAACTTCGGCGTATTTGCGGATCTCATACTGAGCATGGGCATCCATTCTAAGCGCCAGGAAGTGAAGCAAATTATGCAGATCAATTTTCCAGTATGCTTCCGTGTAAGTTGAGAGCGGCAAATCCTTACGCGCCTGCTCACGCGCTATGCCTTTTGCCAGCCGTTCATCATATACTTCTCGTGTAAGCTTTAGCAGCTCGGCTTCTTTTACCGTAAGTTCTTTACCCGTATCGGCGTCCGCAAATCCCGATGAACCCTGCCGGTTGCCAATTGCCTGAAAACGCCATTCATCTTCCGGCGTTGTTTGCGCGGAATCAATTGCAACCGAGTAGCGCGTGGAATATTCATTCACATTTGCCGTGCGGTGGCGTATCCACTGGCGCCAGCAATCCATAGGCACGCGCACGTGGAATTTTATTTCGCACATTTCAAACGGCGTAGTGTGCTGATGGCGCATTAGGTAACGGATTAGTCCGCGGTCCTCATGAATTTTCTTTGTGCCCTTGCCGTATGATACGCGCGCCGCCTGTACAATTGATTCATCCGAGCCCATGTAATCTACAACGCGGATAAACCCATCGTCAAGTACTTTAAATGGCTTGCCCAGAACTTCATCAAGCGGGGCGGAACCCGGGCGTTCTAATTGTTCAGCTTCCGGTTTTTCTGTTATTATTTCCTGCATATAAATGTTATGTTATCGCGACCTGTAAGAGATATTAAGAACGGTCATTCAAGATTTAAGAACCCTATTTTTTATTCAATACAACACTCAAGTTACCGATCAATTCAGGGAGCAGTTTTTGAATGGTTTCCCACAAAACGATAAGATCAACGCCTGAATAATCATGAACTAATTTATCTCTCATCCCGGCCATTTTTTTCCAGGGAACATTAGAATGTTTGCCTTTTAATTCTGTTGAAATGTTTTTAACTGCTTCTCCCGCTATTTCAAATTTACGAATAACAGCGTCCTGAATCATCTCATTATTATAAAAATCTTTTTCAGTTTGTCCTTTAGTATATTCACAGATTTTATTGAATGCTTCCAGGATATCTTCAATATATACATAGTCATCTTTTTTCATGAATAAATGACCTGTAAGTCTTTTTCAATATATTCTTTTCTTCGCGGATGAATTGCCGGGGCTGTCAGCAGATCGACCTTTTTGCCCAGTAGTTCCTCAAGTTCCTGTTCAATTCCAATAAGATCAAGCAGTGTTTTTCTGTCGCTAAAATCGACTAAGATATCTATGTCGCTTGAAGTTGTTTGTTCATTCCTTGCATATGAGCCAAAAACAGCGATTTTTGATGCATTATAATGCTTCAAACGCTCTATAATAACCCGATATATTTCTTCTTTGCTCATTAAAGTTTTTATGAAGGTGATTCTTACGCAAGATAACAAATTGCATTTGAAGATGAAATGATACATTTAATTAACAAAAAGAAAGCAGGACCCTCTGGAGCCCTGCCTTCATGTTACGTTGTATCTTTTGGGGGAATTGTTATTGGACCAGACTCCCGCTGAGGCGGGACTACTTAACCAACAGCATTTTCTTCACATCAGAAAATCCGTCAGTTTCAAGTCTGTAGAAATAAACGCCGCTTGATATATTTGAGGCATTAAAATCATATTGATAACTTCCTGTATTTAGCTGCTCATTTACTAAAACCGAAACAACCTTTCCGGCTATATCATAAACCACAAGCTTAACTATCCCCGATTTCGGAATGCTGAAGTTAATCGTTGTTGACGGGTTGAACGGGTTCGGATAATTCTGAGCCAGTGAATATGATTTCGGCACGCTATTATTTGTGTTTTGAATGCCAATTGTAGTCTCACATAATCTTGAGGCGAATAGCGCTACGCCTCCGTTAAGAGAATATAGAGCTAAGCAGTCATCGCCTCCGCTATTAGTGTATCCTGCAATTGCTTTCATGAATGTTGTATCAGCGTTGAATGGCGTAACGGTGTGCGATGCAGGTGAATTCCAGGAAGTACTGTTTCCGCCGGTATAATATCCGAATATTCCTGCGGCGCTATCCTGAGTGTAAGCGACTTTAAAAAGATTATTAGCTCCTCTGGGGGCTATGATATCCACACTTCTTGTTCTGCCCGGGCTTTCATCTATATACCCGGAGGTCCAGTTTGCGCCCCCGTTTGTTGTGCTTATGTAATACGGGTCCCAGTCATTGCCGCTAAACTGACGGACAAGCGTTATCATACCGCATTGGCTGGCGCCGCCATTGAATACCATTTTGGAACCTTTACAAAAACTATTTTCCGTAATCGTGCTGTAGCCTGTTATTGTAGCGCCAAAATCATCGCTCCAGGCCATGTACTGATTACAATCTGCGGGTGTTGTAAAGGTAAATACGGTAATTATTCTGTTATTGTTTGATGATGTCCTGAAATAAGCTATATCAGACCATACATACGTACCGGGAAGAGCGCTGTTTTTAGACCAGTAAAAGCCGCCGTTATTAAGAGAATTTGGCTCACTGTAATCAATTGAAGGAACTGCATTAAACGGGTTGCTTATATGCGCATATTTCTGCCGTAGATAATGTCCGCCGGAGTATAATGAATCAAAGGAACAGGATAAATAAACATGCGAGGATGCGAAGTAGTTTGTATTATCGCTGGTTATCCTTGGGTTATAATATTTGCAGTTTGCAATATTTGTTGTGGGCCATAATAATATGTATGTCAGAAACGAATTTGTGACTGAATTATACCTGAATAATGTACATAAAGATGCGTTTTCAGTTGGGTCATAAAATCCCGCAGTACCGAAGACCCATAGTACATTCCCATCATAGACCAGTTCAATATCCAGTTCGCCCGGGTTATAATGGATGCCGCCGGAAAAGAAAAAGAGTTGTGAATATGTCCAGGTCTGGCCGCCATCATCAGAATGATAGATCTTACATGTATCCGAGCCTGCGTTGTATATTGTAGCAGCGGTCCAGATCCTTCCGGGATGCGGCATTTCCGAAGTTTCTGTCTGCGTAGCCGATGAGAGGATTCCTCCGCCCGTTATCATTGTACTCATATAATCAGGGTCATTATTAAAAGGGATTTTTCCATTTGTTGGCGCTTCACTTGTAACATTAAGATTTAGTTTCAAAGGTACAGGAACTCTTCCATCAAGCTTATTCAGCCGTTCTTCCAGCTGTTCTTTCAGCTGGATATTATTTAACGTTCTTGCTTCGTCAAGCCGCCTTAATAAGTCTTTTTTTTCAGCGCTGAATTCTTTTTCTACCGGTTTAACATCTGTAAATGCATTTATGTCATTTATTGACCCGGATGTTGAATATTTAATTACCGTCGGAAGGACCGGTTTGTTTCCTGCATTAGCCCTAATTACTGAGGTGAATAACACAATTGACACGAGAAGAAGAAAGAATTTGTTTGGTTTTATCATTATTTTATTTTTATAGTTATTGATTAGATTTTAATTTCATTTCGTTTTTTTAGTAACAGGCTCACTCCACGCTCCTTGCCCGTTTTTGCCGACAACTGCAATTCTGAAAGCATAAGTCCTCTCAGGCTTGAGTCCTTTTACTATATATCCTGAGTCGTTAACGATATCTATATGCTTCCATGTATTTTTCTTTGTTTCGGCATAGCTTAACTGGATCACATAGCTATAAGCGAAGTTAACGGCATCCCACTGTAAATTTATTTCTCCATCCTGATCGCCGGTAGTTGCGTACAAAGATTTTATCATTTCTATTTTTCCGCGGCTTTGTTTTGTTCTGTTATTTGATTTCAATTTCATATGCTCACAAAGATATAGTTTGCGATACGCCTCGCCAAGCAAAGTTTTTTATGGTTGTTAATGGGTTTATTGGCGCCAATAGGTTATCAAAGGTATAAATAATGCCAAATCCGGCATGTTTTTAAAATAAATATTTTCCGAATGTTTTTGTGAATACGCTTTATGTATCGGTATTTTTACTTTTATCTGTTTAAAAAAGCGGCAAATAAATGGTTCTTTGAAAATAAATTGTTATTTTAGAGATTCAACTATGAATAAAAGCAATCTTATATTAATACTTAAAAAGCTCGATTTGAGGGAATTCAGGGAATTTGGCAGCCTTGTTAAGTCGCCTTTTTTCAATACTAATCAAAGTTCCATAAAGCTTTTTGATTACCTTAAGAAGTATTATCCCGTTTTTGAGCCTGAATCAATTGAAAAAGAAAAAGTTTTTTCGGCAATTTTCGATAAAGCGGATTATAATGACGGGTTTATGAGGTCCGTAATATTTAATCTTGCTGCATTAGCGGAAGAATATTTAAAGCAGGTTAACTTAAGAGGGAACGCCGCCCGGAGCTCATTGATGCTTTTAGATGAGCTTAACAGCAGGAAGCTTGAAAAAGTCTTTTTAAAAAATTTTCCACAGGTTGCCAAAGAGATTGAAACCCTTAAAGATTCAGAAAGTGATTATTACTATTATAAATACCTGTATGAAGACCTTGAATACAGCCATGCTAACTGGAGCAGGCATAAGAACAAAAACCTTAAGGATTATGTAGACGGGACGATGGATAAAGAAAAAAAATATCTTACGAATTTTTTCCTGGTAAAGACGCTCACAATTTATGCGGTCTTCCTTGCCAAGAGGGAAACCGTCGCAATTGAATACGATACCGGTTTTCTTGATGAGACAGTAAGCTATATTCTGAAGAACGAAAACGAGTTTGCAGACACCCCGGCAATAATGCTTTATGTAAATGCAATAATGCTGCTAAAACATAAGACCGATAATTATTATTTTAGCCTGAAAAAATTTCTGACCGCGGAAACGGGAATAACGGCTGACCAGAAATATAATATTCACAATATGCTCCAGGCGCATTGCGTTCATAGGGGCTATTCAGGAGAAGGCGCTTTCCCAAATGAAAGATTCTGGCTGTACAGGCTCGCTATTGAAAAGAATTTCTTCAAAAGCGCTCCGGATATTTATATTGACGGCCTGCAGTTTACAAATGTTGTCCGCGCGGCTTTAAGCCCCGGCGAATATGACTGGGCGGAAGAATTTATTAAAAAATATAAAGATGAGCTTTCACCCGAAACTAAAGATATTGTAACGGGCTATGTAACAGGGCGACTGCTGTTTGCGAAAGGAGAATTTGAAAAAGCTCTTAAAGTTCTGGCGGGAATAAAATCCATAAAGCACCTTCAGTATAAAGTGATAATACGTAATTTAATGCTGATGATATATTATGAACTTTCATATTTTGATCAGTCGGAATATCTCTTCGCATCCTACAGGCAGTATTTAAGTAAGAACGAAAAGTACTTTGCTCCGGCAAGATTTGAAAGGCTTAATGACTTTATAAAATTTTTCGGGGCGCTGCTGAGAATTAAGCTGAATCCTGATAAAAATGAGTTAGCCGGAGTCATAACAGGTCTTGATAAAAACACCAGCGTTCTCGAAAGAGAGTGGCTTACCGGTAAAGCAAAAGAGCTGGATAGCGTCCGGTAATATCATATAAACTTTTTCTCTTGCTTCCAGACCTCTTTCAGATCGATGCCTTTTCTTAAATGGCGAGCGATGAAAATCGGCAAGTTGTCTTCAAACGGCATAACGTAAGGCGTGGAAACTTTACCGGCTTCCTGCACATCTTCAAACTGTTCCAGATGGTCTTCACGCTTTCCGCCAAGGATTATTACGTTTTCAAGTCCCTCAAAGCCATGCTCCCTGCCCCAGAACCAGCAGCTGTTATGAGCGCAGTAAACAAACGGCAGCCCGTATTTTTTTGCGTAATAGTTCAACGAACCCGCTTCGCCGTAGTTGCCGACAACAAGAGCCGTTTTCTTCTTTTCATCATCGCTCATAGTATTATAAACCCGCGACATTTCTTTAGCCAGCTCTTCCCATCCAAAGCGGTCCGCAAAAAACTGCGGCAGCAAACCTAGATTTGACTTTTCGGCATTTGCAGGCATTAAACCAAGCCTATCCATGTGTTCAACAAGCTTATCCGGAGAAAGTACAGGCAGCGCCATGGGAGATAGAATCAACGAAGTAGCAAACAGCAAGACGCCAAAAACAGGGATTAAAAATTTAAGCTTCCTGTTTTGGAAAAATTCTGTGAAGGCAATACTACCGGCCGGTATTAAAGATATAAAAGCCGCTGCAAGATAATAAGGCTTGCCGTTATTCAATACCAGTATCAGAAAGACGATTATAAATGTAATTGCAATGACGCGGTACTTGCCGAGTTTCGAAGAGACGAGTAGCGCGATGAGCCCTGTGATCCATATAACAGCGTTAAGCGGATTCATCTGCAGGATCTGCTCTTTCAGAAATCCTAAAAAACCGATCTGGGCGTTTTTATATTTCGCGGCATTGCGGATAAACTCAAGCGTAGCAAAATCGTTTTGAAAATTCCAAATAATATACGGAGAGAATATCACAAGAGCTGTCAAACCTCCTAGCCAGAAATATTTATTCTTAAACCATTTTCTTTCTTTGGTAAACAGCATTGCAATAACCAGCCCCGCGCCGAAATATCCAACGCTTATTTTATTCATTAGTCCAAGTCCGGCTATAACTCCAAACCATATCCACAATTTTTCGTTATCAGTATTGATTATTTTGATGAGAACATAAAATAATGCCGCCCAGAATAAGAGGTCGAAGGAATTCATTGAATATATGCCGCTAAGTCCAAGTAAAACCGGCGAGCACAGAACGGAAAGCGCCGAAATTATCTGCGCGTTTTTACCGCCGCCCATCGAAGCCGCAATCATGCCGCCCATTACAACCATTGCAGCGCCGAGCAGCGCCGGAATTATCCGAATTGAAAATTCAGAATCGCCGAAAACAGCGTTCCATGCCGCAAGAGTTACGATTGAAAATGGCGGATGATCAACATAACCGAAAGCAAGGTGTTTTGCGCAGTCTATATAATAGTATTCATCGCGGAATATATTGTAATTCCCGCCTGTTATAAGCTGTGCGGCAAAATATACTAACCCTATCGCCGCCAGCGCCGGAAAGATGACCCGCTGTTTTGTTATAATCATTTCATGGTTTTCCATAACAATCCAAGTTTAAATACGCCAATTGCTTTCGGGGGCATGAAAAGAAAGTTTTTATGCGGATGATTTTATTAAACGTAAAATAATAATTTGGGCTTGAAGAAAAAATGAGAGAATGAATCAAAAAAAACAGGACCGTTAAGCCCTGTTTTCTTTTCTGTATCCTTATTTTTTCTATAAAAGAATAGAGAATTTTATTTTACCAAAAGCATCTTTTTTACGGCGCTGAAATCATTCGCTTCAAGCCTGTAAAAGTAAACGCCTGATGCAAGATTTGACGCGTCGAAATCATATTTATAATTTCCCGCATTAAGCTGCTCATTTACCAAAGTCGCTATAGTTTTTCCCGTGATATCATATATAACCATTCTGACAAATCCCGCTTTAGGAATGCTGAAATTAATGTTTGTCGACGGGTTAAACGGATTTGGGTAATTCTGCTCCAGCGAATATGTTTTTGGAACGCCGGTATTAGTATTATTTATTCCAATGGTTGATCCGCACAGCCTTGAAGCATAAAGATTTGTGCCGATGCCTATTGAATATACCGCCAGACAATCATCACCGCCGCCTGAGTTATACCCGGCAATTATCTTACTAAAAGAAGAATCAACCCCGGCTATAGTCACGGGGTGGGATAAGGGCTGCGTCCAACCTGTTCCGTTGCCGCCGGTATAATAACCTACCGGGCCGGAAGAACTATCCTGCACGTAAGCCGCTTTAAAAATATTATTTGCGCCTCTTGGAGCTATTACGTCGACCGATCTTGCCCGGTTAACGCTTAAGTCAATATATGATGAGGTCCAGTTAGCGCCGCCGTTGGTTGTTAATCTTGCATAGGGATCCCAGTCTGTGGAAGTATAACTCCTGACGTAAGCAATAATGCCGTTGTTATTATCGTTTCCACCGTTAAAAGCAATTTTTGCTCCGTAATCGGGACTTGTTTCGGTCAGAATTGCACTTCCTTCTAAAGTTGCGCCGTAGTCATCGCTCCATGCCGTATAGAGATTGTAATCTCCCGCACCCTGGATATTATAAACGGTATAAATTCTATTGTTAGAAGCGGTTGTTTTAAAATAACCAATATCAGCCCATAAATAAGCATTTGCAGGCAGTCCGCTTGTATGCCAGAAAAATCCGCCGTTTGAAGAAGGCTGGTCATAATCTATTGTCGGAGGATCGTCAAAGGGATTTTCAACATGAGCATATTTCTGGCGCGCAAAGTGACTGCTTCCGGTCGTTGAATCGAAGGAACAGGATAAATAAAGATATGATGATACGGTATAATTTGAATTATCGCTTGTAATTCGCGGGTTATAGTATTTATTTGTGACCGTCGAATTTCCGGGCCAAACAAGCGTATAGCCATTGTAAATATTTGAAGAAGTATTAAATCTGAATAACATCGAATAAGTTCTGTTCGCGCCGATATCCGTATATCCTGCAACGCCGTATATCCATAATATACTACCGTCGTAAACAAGCTCAATATCAAGCTCGCCAGCTTTGAAATCAACGTTAGTAGTAAAAAGGAAAAAATATCCAAAAGTCCATGTCTGGCCGCCGTTGTCCGAAAAATAAACTTTGCATGTATCGCCAGCTCCATTGGAAAATAACGCAGCGGCTACCCATAGGCGTCCCGGGTGAGGCATATCGGCAGATTCAGTCTGCGTTGCGCTTGCCCAAATTGGTCCCTGCAATATCTGCGAGCTCATATAATCAGGTTCATTATTGAACGGAGGCTTTGAATTGGCCGCTGCCCCGCCGATAATATTGTAGTTTTCCGTTAAGCGGACCGGTTCGATTCCGTTTAATTTGTTCAGTTGAGATTCAAGCTGTTCTTTTAATAGAATATTATTTGAAGCCCTTGCTTCGTCAAGCTGCTTTAGCAAGTTCTTCTTTTCGGAAGTAAATTCGTCCTGCTGAGGTTTTACTTTGGTAAGCGAATTCAGGTTGTTAGTTGAACTGGAAGTGGAGTAGATCGTTTCGGTTTTAGGCGTTATCTTGTAGTTATTCTGCGCTGTGATCTGTGCATTGAAAACTACTATCCCAAACAGTAATACGAAGATTGCGTTTAGTGTTTTCATTATTATGATTTAGTTTTACAAAAAAGAACTCTTTGGAGATGGAAATCTCCTGTATATTTTTTATGTTATTATTTAAAAAATCCATCATGCAATTTAATATAATGTTTAAAAACAAAAAGGCAGGATATTTATACCCAGCCTTTTTTGTTATGATAATTCAAGCTACGGATTTTCCCACAAATTATTTTCTTTGTTAACATCCGGAATATGTGAATTTCCCAGCTCAATTGACTTCAGCTTTTTGCCATCCAGCGGAAGCTCAAGCCACGCTTCATCCGCATCTTTCCACACAGAGCAATTTTTAAAGACCGTTTTTTCGGTCCCGTCTGTAAATTTAAATGTCAGGAATACTGACACTGGGATTTTCCCCTCGAGAGAAATTCCTGTTTTCACTTTATCATTATTAATAACTACGGAATCTATTCCCAGGTCGGGGTAACCCGCATCGAAAAACCACGGCTGCCAGAACCATGTCAGGTCTTCTTTTGCCGCGTCGTTAAATGTGAAAAAGAAGTCATATGGCGTCGGGTGTTTGCCGTTCCAGCGCCTGATATATTCCTGAAGGGCTTTCTTAAAAAGGTCATCGCCAAGAAGTTCTTTGAGCGTGTTATACGCGGCGGCTGAGCGGACATAAGAAGCCGATATATATGCTGTTTCTCTTTCATTATAGGACAGGGTCATCAAAGGAGTTTCTTTATCCTGCCCTGCGAGCGAAAGATAATCTGAAACATCTTTAGCGCGGTAATCGAACGATGAATCGATAGAATACTGGGCATATTCAGCAAGCATTTGCGCCCATCCTTCATCCATCCATGCATATTTTCGTTCGTTAATACCCATGTAAAACGGAAAGTATGAGTGAATTATTTCATGCGCCGTAGTGTTAACAGTAAATACCTTCTGTCCGCTGAAATCTTCGTTAACCATCATCGGATACTCCATGCCGCCTTCGGAGCTGGCGAACACAGTCATTTTTTCAAATGGGAACGTTACCCCGGGGAGTTGATTCGACAGGAATGCAATCGATTGGGCCGCTGTTGGGCATACTTCGTTGAATCCCGTTGAATCAGCGTCGTATACCGCCGAGACAAATATCTTTTTTCCTCCAACTTCAACTATTTGCCCGTCCCATACATAATGCGCGCTGGTTCCGAACGCAAAGTCGCATATGTTTTTAGCGCTGAAATGCCAAATATTTGACCCGCCGTTATTTTGGAGGACCTGCTGTCTATCGGCGTAATCATCTTTTGTGATAATTTCCTCAGTGGTTTCGGATTCCAATGCATCATTGTATCTTTCAAGAACTGACTCGCTAAATACTTTATCCGGATTTAAAAGCGTTCCCGTTGCCCATACGCATTGATTTGAAGGAACAGCGATGCTGACGTCAAAATTATTGAAGTCATTATAAAACTCAACTGTGCCGTTATATTGCGTAAGATCCCAACCGTCAATATCATCATATACCGCGACCTGCGGGTACCAGTAACCGATGAAAAATGTAGTGGAGTCATAAGCTCCCATCCTTATCGAATTAATTTTAGGAACAACAAAGCTCCATGCCGCCGAAATATTTACTTTCGCGCCGGGCTGTATATCCATTTCCTTTATTATGAGATTTGTTCCGGTAATTTCGGCCTGTGATTTATCTTTCAGATCTATTGAGTCGCCGTCAATTATAAGCGAAGATAAAACTATTCCTGCCGATTGTTCTGATTCATCCAGCGGGAAATCGCGCGCGCTGCCCAGCTTGTTTATGTTTTGATACAGGCGGATTACGAACTGGTCAAGCGTGTCAGGGCTGATATTATAATATACAATATTCTCAGAACCCGTAAGGGTTCTTGTTTGAGGGTCCAGCTTAGCGTTAATACTATAGTCAGCCTTATTCTGCCAGTAGTCCGCGCCCGGCTGGCCGTCATAGGAACGCGTTTCGTTTTCATAAGCCTCCTGGAAATTCAAAGGCACATAGATAGATGTCTGTGAATATATACAGGTGACGCAAAGTAATAATATTGCAGCGCTGAGAATATTTCTATATGAGAGCATATTTTACTGAAATGGTTAAACGCCCATCCATGCATTTCTGATCTTAAGCTGGCGTTCATCAGGAGCGTCATTGATCGTAACCTTAGATTCATGGGACGTTTTGGTCTTAGTTACCTTTGCGCTGAGCTTTAACGTTTTTTCCTTTCCATCGGAATCTTTTCTGGCCACTTCAATGCTAAACGTATCGCCAACCTTTGCCGGATTTTTAACGGAACCGAACATCTGCCGTATTTTAGAAAAGTTAATTTCCTCTCCGTTTACAGAAAGAAGCTCATCATCAGGTTTAACGCCAAGTGATTTAGCGAAAGTATTATTCGGGTCAAAATCCAATATCTTTAGCCTTCGGGTTTGCTGGTCGAAACCCAGGCTCACGCCTCCCAAATCAACAGTTTCGTAGGGAGTAGATTCAAAATTCAATCCAACCAAACCCAATATTTCTTTATACGGCAGCCTTTCGCTTCCCGCAACATACCGCATAAAAAAATCATTTATTCCGGGACTTGTAAGCGCGGTAAAATCATTGAACAGATCTTCGTCTTTGAACGATTTATTCTTTCCGTATTTTTCCAGCAGCTTTGCAATAACGTCTTTCAATCCCTGAGAGCCGTCAGACTCGCTTCGGATAAGAATATCCAGACAGAGATTAATAAGAGCGCCTTTTTCATAAACGTTCTGGTATTGCCTTTTATGAACGTCAAGCGCGCCTTTGCTCATCTCGGTAAACGATAACGTATCATTAAAACGCCCGGAGCCCTGCAGCTTCCGGTTTATGGCTTCAACATACTCTTTAAGCGTCATCAGGCCTTCTCTTAACTGTATATACTCGGCTGCATATTCAGTTGAGCCTTCATAAAGCCAGAGATGCTCTGACATTACGGGATTATTAAAATCGAAATTGCCGATCTCTTCCGAATGCAAATTTAGCGGGGTTACTATATGCATGAACTCATGCGCGCATGTTGAAACAAGCATCTTAAGCATGTAGCTTTTATATGATGACGGCACATCGGGCATATAATACATTGATGACTGGTTGTGTTCAAGCGCGCCGTTTGCGCCTGATACCCCCGGTTTATTTGTAAAATAAAATATAAAAGTATATCTATCGGTTGGCAGCCTGCCGCCAAGATACTGGCGTATTGCGTTAAGCAGCGGCTTTAAGTCGTCGGCAATATCCGGCGCGTTCATCCCTTTGCCGGGAGAGTAAACCGATATCATTACGTTAGCTTCATCAAACGATATGGAAGCTGTATCGGCAAACGAAAACATAATGGGGTTATCGACCAGATAATGATAGCCCGGGGCAGAAAATGTTTCTTCATCTGCGGTTCTTTCAACCGCATTAAGGCTTGTTGCGCCGTAAAATCCCTGCGGCATTTCGAACTTCAGCACGTAGGTATTATCTATGTAGCCGTCAAAGTACCCGAAAAAACCGTGATTGTTAACAACGTAGTTTGTATCTTCTTCGATGTTCATTCCTGCCGGTTCAAAAACCGGGTTGCCCTGGCGCGAGTCGTAAGTATCCTCAACGTCATAAGTCAGCCGGTAAAGATTGGCGGCATTTTGTATCTCCCATGAATTTGTGTCAGCGCTTGTAACAGTAAGCTCTCCGCCGTCTTTATCATAAGCCTTCAGGTTGTGAATAAACCGCCCGAAATTGTAAACGGCGTAAGTGCCCGGTACCATTGCAGGGAAGCGGTACAGCGCTTTATCGCCGCTCATTTTGGGAACGATCAGCTCAACGTTCAGCATGTCATTTTTCACTTTTCTCAGGTCAACTGAAAACTGGTACGAATCTGTTTGCGATACCTGAGGCCATGCAGTCTGAACTGAAAATAAGAGGGCCGCGGCAAAAATGAATGTTTTCATAGTGAAGTTTTAATAATAAATTAATTATGGTTAATTGACCAGAAGGCGTTTGCATAATATTCAATAAAAGGTTCATTTTAAAGGTATTTTTTTCAAAAAAAGCCAAAGATTATATTTGTTTTATGAAGATACTTGAAACCGAAAGACTGCTTTTGAGAGATTTGGAAACCGGCGACCTGGACGCTCTGGCGGCAATATACGGCGACCCTGAAGTTATGAAATATATAGGGAACGGAAAAGTTTTCTCAAGGGAACAGACTAAAGTATCAATTGAGAGATGGAAGGCGTACCAGGAGAAAAACGGATACAGCAATTGGGCGGTTGTGGATAAAGCCGGCGGCGCGTTAATAGGCAAATGCGGTTTCAGCGAACTACCCGATAATCATGGGATTGAGATTTCATATCTTTTCGCAAAAAATTGCTGGGGAAAAGGCATAGCAAGCGAGATCTCCATTGCTGCATTGGATTATGGCTTCAAAGTTTTGAATCTCGAAAAAGTTATAGGACTTGTTTATCCGCAAAACGCAGCTTCGATAAGAGTTATTGAAAAAATGGGAATGAAATTTGATAAAGAAGCGGAGTTTTGGGGAGTGAAGTTACTTATGTATTCAAAAAAATCAAATGAATTCAGAAAATGAGAAAAAATATTTCAAGCGGCGCCAAGTGGGAAGATATTGTTGGATACAGCCGGGCTGTAAAAATTGGCAGCCGCGTTATTATCGGCGGCACAACCGCTATTGATGAGAACAGCGAAGTAATTGGCGAAGGAGACGCGTATGCCCAAACAAAATGCATTTTGCAAAAGATAGAAAAAATTTTAAATGAAGCCGGCGCTAATCTTGAAGATGTTGTGCGTAACAGGATCTACGTTACGGATATTTCAAAATGGGAAGATATCGGGCGGGCGCACGCTGAGTTTTTTGGAAAGATCAAGCCATGCTGCACTATGATAGAAGTTAAAGGATTTATAAGCCCCGGAATGATGGTGGAAATAGAAACGGAAGCGGAGATAGGAAGTGAAAAGTGAAAAGGCAAAAGTGAAAAGTAAAAACAGAACATTAAAAACTAATCATAAATCAAAAATGAAGCGCCGCGCAAAAAAACAAATACGATAGCGATTAAAACATTTTGAGCAGAGTAGAATGAAAAAAAATAGTAAATAGCCAATATTTTTTGGAAAACTTTTCAAAAATTATTTTTTTGAAAGAAGAACAACCCAACTCATTTAACAAATTTTTATTAGCCCCGACCTTTAGGTCGGGGTTACCGGGAAGATAAATGACGGGCTTTAGCCCATAACAAATTATGAAAATTGAGATAATGAAGATTGACCATGTGCAGATTTGCATTCCTAAGGGAGCAGAGGATGAAGCAAGAGCATTTTATTCGGGCTTTCTTGGATTGGAGGAAATTGAAAAACCGGATTCTTTGAAAGCAAGCGGGGGAGTTTGGTTTAAAGCGGGTAACGCGGAGCTGCATTTGGGGGTTGAAGAAAATATTGTAAAAACCAAATCACACCCTGCGTTTGTGATTGTGAAAATTGACGAGGTTAAACAATATTTAATTGATAATGGAGTTAAGCTAAAAGAAGAAATTCAGATTCCCGGAAGGAAAAGATTTTCATTCTACGACCCGTTCGGCAACAGGGTTGAGTTATTTGAATTTGATTAAAGCTTTTGTTGGTTAAATTTTTTGAGAAAAGGGGGACTAAGAAGTTTTAACATTATTCCGTTTTTTCTTTTGTTTGTTTATCGGAACTATTTCACTATCTCGCTATTTCACTATTTCACTATCTCCCTAATTCACCAGTTCACCAGTTCACCAGTTCACTAGTTCACTAGTTTGCTAGGCTACCCCGTTAACCATTAGATCGTAATATGTGTTCTTCGTGATGTTTATCTTTACATTGAAGAAACAGTTTCCGCCGTCACTCACAAACACAACTCTGTTTTTCCAGTTTTTAAAGCTGCTTTCTTCTCCTTTGCAAAAACAATTTACCCAGATAATTTTATCGCCGTTTGCGTCTACAAATCCAACAAACTGTTTGAAGTAATCGTCCGTCTTACGGTCCAAAAGGCGGTTTACAGTCGGTTTTTTCTGGTCGTCGAATGCTTTGCTTAAAATAGTTTCAGCGGATTCAATATCTTTGCTCTCGGGCGTCCAGCTTGTGTAATTATTCCCGAATGCCCATTTCATGTTTTTGCCCGCATCTATAATGGTTTCATCTGACTTCAGCGATATTGAACTTTGGAATTTTCCGCATGATAAAAATAAAAGAAAACAAAGCGGCGCTATAGTGAAAAAATATTTTCTAATTCTGTTTTTCGGTACGTGTTTATCAGCCATTGCCGTTTACCATTAAATTCGTGTAAGTGTTCTTAGAGATATTCAGCAATATGTTGAAGAAACAATTCCCGCCGTCTTTAACTGAAATAATATTATTCTTCCAGTTCTTAAACTGGCTTTCCTGGTCCCTGCAAAAACAGTTCAGCCATATCACTTTATCGCCGTTGGCGTCGGTTGCTCCCACAAATTGTTTGCAGTAGTCATCTGGCTTGCGGTTCAGCAGGCGGTTAATTGTCGGCCTCTTCTGATCCTCAAACGCAAAGGCGAGAATTTTTTCAGCCGCGGCAATATCTTTTTCTTCAGGCGTCCAGCTTTTATAGCCCTTACCAAATTCCGCATCCATGCCGGCGCCTGCGTCTATTATAGTATTGTTAGCGCTAAGCGATGCAGGGCCGTTTATTTTTAAATCGTAGTACGTATTTTTTGTAATATTGATTTTCACATTAAAGAAGTTATTCCCTCCGCCTGTGGAGACTATTAATTTATTTTTCCATTCGCCGTTATCTTTAGAGCTTTTTGCAATACAGTTAACCAGGATAATTTTATCGCCTGCATCATCTGATGCGCCAATAAACTGCCTGTTATATTCATCTAGGTTCCTGTTCAGGAAGTGATCCACTGTTCCGCTCTTATCTTTATCAAAACATTCTTTAAGAAGTTTTTCCGCTGTTGCTATCTCAGTCTGTTCAGGATTCCTGTATTTGAACTTATCTCCCAAAATAGATTTGAATTGTTCATCCGAAGGTTTTATAACAACTTCATAAGGCTCCAGTGTATAACCGGTTTGTTTTACGTTCCCGGTATCGGGCTTATCGCCAACCGGTTTTATTGTATCGGTTTGATTTTTGTTTTGCTTATCAATATCCGCCTGTTTGTTTCCGCAGGAAATAAATGGCAGTATTGTAAGAAGCATCAACATATTAAAATAATAAGCTATAATTTTCATAGTGATTTAACTATAGAGTCTAAATAAAGTTTCACCTTAAAAGTTGATTTGCCATAAAATAATGTTTTTTTTCCGGAAATTCTTGAGAAAATTTCTGTAAGAGCATAAAAAACATGTGTTTTTGAATCAAAAAAGCAGTTTAGTTTATCGAAGGATTGAAGTAAACAATAAAAAAGGACAAACATTAAATGTTTGCCCTTTTTAAATTTACATCTCTTTTTGTTTGCTTATTTTTGATTAATCATCTGCTTCTTTTCAATGAAACGGAACTGGTTCGCTTTTTCAAAGACTGTACGGAGCTTATCAAAGCTTAATTCAAGCGCCGGAGTCAGGCACGGCAGCGAAGAACTGCTTCCATTGTAAAGGATCCAAATGGTTTGGTCGAGCCCGTCCACAAATCCGTCGCCGTTAAAATCAGCGGCCTGGTATCCGTCAAGTCCGTTCTGAAGTATCCACGCTGTCTGGTCAAGCCCGTCGATAAATTCATCCCTGTTCGCGTCGCCCGGTATCATTGCCCACCTGACAGGCGAGCTTGATACCTTAATCATATTAAATCCGTATGCTTTCGCCGAGTCGGTTGTCAGATCGTATGTTACATTTGAACCGCGGACAATGTTTTGCCTGTAACGGCTTGCTACCGGTAAATGATTCCTGTGATAAATATACAGGTAATAATTCCCTGTAGGCGCGTTGGAAAAGCTTAGGTTAGTTGTGAATGTAACAGAATCTATAACCACTTTATTCGAATCAACCCTGAGGCATGTAGCTGAATCGACAAGATAAACTTTTACAGTATCTCTCATTCTCAAAGTTCCGGTTGCCGGATCGTAGAATCCTCCGGGAATTACTTTAAGCGTAACCGTAGCCGGCGGCGGAGGCGCAGTGGTTAATTTTTGCCAGAAGCTGAACGAGCCCCAGCCGATCTGGTTTTTAGCTTTTACTCTCCAATAATAACTTGTGGAATAATTTAAACCGCTTTGAGTTTTATTGGTATCCGCTAATGTTGAATCACGGATTATACCTGCCAGAGAAACTGAATCGGTTGTCAATTCAAACCAATAGTTAGAAACAGTCTCGGAATTAAATTTACCGGGTGATTTAAGAATCTTGCTTAGTGTTTGGTCAAACGCGCGCGACCATTTGAAATTGATCGTTGTCGGCTGATTTGTCGCGCCGTTTGCCGGAATGAACGTTCCCGTTATCTGCGCTGGCACGCCAAGCGTTCTGAATTTATACGTGAGCGAATACGCGCTTGTTCCGCCTGAGCTCTTTGCGTTCACTCTCCACCAATAACTTGTCAGCGGATTGAGTCCCGAAATGGCCCTGGTTGAATCTGTCAGTGTAGAATCGTTCAGTATGAGTGTGTTAAACAAACTATCTGACGAAAGCTGAACCCTATAGCTTGTAGCGTTCAATGATTTGTTCCACACTAGCGTAAGCGCCGTTAAGTTACCTACTGAATTATTAGCGGGTGAAACAAGCAGCGGCGGCGGAGGCACAGCCGCGTTAGTTGAGAACGTAAATATTGCAGAAGATGCGCTTGTACCGGCGGCGTTCTTAGCGTAAACTTTCCACCAATATGTTGTAAGATTGGATAACCCCGTAACGAACCTTGTTGAATCGGTTATAGTCGAGTCGTTCAATATAATTGTTGTGAAACTGTTATCCAGCGCAAGCACAAACCTGTATGATGCTGCGTTAAGCGACCTGTTCCATATAAACGTTAATGATGTTGCGTTTCCGCCTGAATTATTCGAAGGAAATAACAGAACCGGCGGCGGCGGAACAGCCACTATGGTAGTAAATTTATAAGCGCCAGAGTATGAACTTGTTCCTCCTGCGTTCTTTGCATTAACTCTCCACCAGTATGCGGTGAGGTTTGATAATCCCGTTACGGATCTTGTTGAATCTGTTAAAGTTGAATCATTTACAACAAGCGTATTGAATAAACTATCTGTTGCAAGCTGCACCCTGTATGATGATGCGGTCGCAGATTTATTCCAAACTAAGTTCAAAGTAGTTGGATTGCCTGTTGAATTATTTACAGGCGATACAAGACTTGGAGCTGATGGGGCCGCAAGGATAGTCGTAAATTTAAAGGAAGAAGAATACGCGCTTGTTCCTCCCGCGTTCTTCGCGTTAACTCTCCACCAGTATTTTGTATTATTTGATAATCCCGAAATGCTTTTTGTAGAATCTGTTAATGTTGAGTCGTTTATAATTATTGTGTTAAATAAACTATCAGTTGCAACCTGCGCTCTGTATGAAGTTGCGGTTACTGATTTATTCCATACAAGCGTCAAAGAAGTCGGGTTGCCTGTTGAATTATTAGCGGGCGAAACAAGGCCCGGAGCCGATGGAGCCGGCGCGATGGGCGCGAATGAAACCCCTCTATATATGGTGTTTGTCGCACAGGTCATAAGCGTTGTAAAAGGCGATGTAGCGCCTGCGTCAGTAGCTGTAACCAGATTAGTATTTGACACTGCAAAGATCACCGGGCTGGAGCCGCTGAAATTAACCGTAAGCCCGCGGCATCCTGTAGTCAGATTTGTATTCAGTACATATGCAAGCGACCATGCCGTGCCATTATATGTCCATTTTTGAACCCCGCCGCTGCTGGTTGTTGCGCGGTCATCTGCTATATAACATGTGTTGCCGTCAGGGCTGAATGCTAATCCATATGAACTGCTTCCGGTCAGCGTATTTATATAATTGACCGTTGTCTGTCCGGTTGTGGTTGGAATACCCGTTCCGACTGAATTTACACCCAGAAAAGCGCCAGAACTTGCCGAAACATAAAGCTGGCCATTATATATATAAACAAATCTTGTATTTGTAACCGTATTTGTAATCTGCACGCTTGTTAACCCGCCGAGAGTTAAATATCTTACGCCGCCCGATGCCGCGGGACTGGCAGTTCCGGAAAGCCAGAACGAAGTTCCGTCCATAGTATACGCGCCCCTGATATTGCTTCCGGTAAACCCATCAGAAAAATATGTTGATGTGTTTATCACGCCTGCGTCGCTGATGAGCGCTGCTACCCTTGATATACCCGCTGTTGTTGCCACAGTTGCCGTCCCTACATCAGCATCATAACCCGCGAGCGTTATAAAATGCTTGTCTCCGGAAAGCGTTAAGTTTCCTTCTGAGGTTGAAGTACCCGTTAATACAAATCTTCTGTTAGAACCGGATACTACGATTGGCAGCTGGATAACCTGGACTAAAGTCCCTGTGATTGTATATTCCTCTAAGAATACCGGGAATGCGGAGCCGGATAGCGCTATAGAGCCATCTCCTATTCTTACTACAACTATATTACCCGGCGTAAATGATGCAGCGTGAAGATTAAAAACTGTAAGGAATGTAAGTAAGATAAATGAGAAAGTCTTTTTCATACGATTAGTTACAATAAATTAAGAGCCTCAAATTAAACTTTGAGTATCAGTTTTACATTAAATCTTTGTGCGGAATACATAAATATAGTTAATTAATTAACAAATATTTATTCAAAAAAACGGGGATAAAACGGCGAAATTGTCTCTATTTGCAAAATTGCGGTATATTTGTCCTTAATATTGCACTGTATTGAACCTCTTTTGCTGAATGTATTGTTAATTAATAATAGTTGAATTACCATATTTTATTTACTATCTTAAAGAATATCTAAAATTATTTATCACTTTTCAAAGTTAGGAAAGGAGAACGGCTATGAAGACATTAGGGGATCTGACCAGGGATAAGCAAATGCATCATGTTAACGTTGGAAGCAGCGTGTTTGATGTTGTAAAATATATGGCAAGCAATAATGTAGGGGCCGTTCCTGTTCTTGATGAAGCCGGAAGGCTGCGCGGTATTTTTTCGGAACGCGACCTTTTAAAGAGATGCATTTCAAAAGAACTTGACATTAAGAACGTTAAGATTGAAGAAGTAATGACGCGCGGCGTAATTATTGTTGAAACGCACGATACTTATGAATACACTTTAAAAATTATGAAACAGGAAAGCATAAGGCATATGCCCGTCAGGGAAGGCGAAAAGCTTGTGGGCGTTGTATCTATGCGCGACCTTATGCAGGTTGATATGGATGAAAAAGAAGAAGAGATAGGTTTTTTGAAAAATTATATAAGCTATTAACGTGCATTGTATAGATTATCAAATCTCCTGCTGCAATAAGAGATTATAATAATGGATTCCCGCTTTCGCGCCTGCCTGCTGCAGGGAGGGAATGTTTTAAGCAGTTATTGAGAAATTAAACCAGAAGGAAATTAATCCATTTAATGACAAATTCACAGAATCTTCCAGGGACGCTTGGTGAACTGAAACAGAGCGGCTACAAAGTTCAACCGGTTAAAGATGAGATAAGAAACAACCTGATCAGGAAACTCAAAAACAAAGAGGAAATATTTAAGGGGATAGTAGGTTATGAAAAAACCGTCACCCCTTCTCTAATAAACGCAATACTCGCAAAACATGACCTGATTTTTCTTGGGCTGAGGGGGCAGGCTAAAACAAGGATAGCAAGATCTCTGACAACACTGCTGGATGATTTTATCCCCGTTGTAAAAGGCTCTGAAGTAAATGACGACCCGTTCAACCCGGTCTCTAAGTTTGCGGTAGATGCGGTGGCGGAGCACGGCAATAACACTGAAATTGAGTGGCTTGCGCGCGAACGCCGCTACGGCGAGAAGCTTGCAACTCCGGATGTGACTATAGCCGATCTGATAGGCGATATAGATCCTATAAAAGCCGCGACGCAAAGATTATATTATTCGCATGAGGGAGTGATCCACTTCGGGATAGTGCCAAGAACAAACCGAGGAATATTTGTTATAAACGAGCTTCCCGATCTGCAGCCGAGAATACAAGTGGGCCTGCTTAACATTATGCAGGAAAGAGATATCCAGATCCGCGGATTTAACATCAGGATACCGATGGATATTTTTATAGTGTTCACTGCAAACCCCGAAGATTATACGAACAGGGGAAATATTATTACTCCGCTTAAAGACAGGATCGATTCACAGATACTTACACACTATCCAAGGACCATCGAAGACAGCATAAAGATAACAGAAGCTGAAAGCCTTGTTAAGCGCGACCCGAACCAGCAGATAATAATTCCGTATTATCTTAAAGAAGTGGTTGAAACTATCGCGCATGAAGCGAGACAAAGTGAATTTGTGGAGCAAAAATCAGGGGTAAGCGCCAGGCTTTCCATTTCGGTTATGGAAAACCTGATAAGCAACGCCGAGAGGCGCTCTATTATTAACGAGGAGCATATTATATTTCCGAGGATAACAGATCTGCAGGCGATACTGCCGGGAATGACAGGTAAGATAGAACTTGTTTTCGAAGGCGAGCAGGAAGGCTCGGTGAAAGTAAGCAAAGCGCTGATTGGAAAAAGCGTTAAGCAGATATTTAAAAAGTATTTCCCTGACCCGCTTGCAAGAAAACAGAAGAGGGATGAAAATAATCCTGCGGCAGATGTGTACTCCGAAATTGTTAAATGGTTCGAATCGGGTAATTCAGTTGATTTAAGCGACGACATGGGTTTTGACAAATACTTTAAAGAGCTTAAGAAAGTGACCGGATTGGAACCTTTGGTGAAAAAATTCGTCAAAACAATTGAGAATGACTATGAGCTTGCAACAATGATGGAGTTTGTTCTTGATGGCCTGCACAATAACTCCAAAATTGCAAAAGATGAAGTTGACGACCTTGTTTCATATAAAGATATGATAGGGGCAATGCTGCGCGACAAGCCAAACGTAGGCGGCGGCAAAAGAACGGCGTATGATTATGAAGAAGACTGGAACTATTAGGATTTGAGAATTGAGATTGTGGATTTAAGAATTAAAAGCAAAGTTGCAAGTTATAGGTTGCAAGTTGCAGGTTACAGGTTGCAAGTTAAAGATACAGACAAAATACAAATTACAAAAAAATTAAAGATCCCGGTTAATTAAGAAGCGCGGCTACCAAAGATGTCTACAAAAACTGAAGAATTACTGGCTCCAACCGATATAGACACAACTACAGAAAGTTTTACGCTCATCTTATATAATGACAATTATCACAGCTTTGAAGAAGTCATAGAACAGGTTATAAAAGCTACCGGTTACGGCTACGACAAAGCCGAAACTATTACGATGGAAGTTCATACAAAAGGCAAGGCTGCAGTTATTAGCGGCGACCTGAATAAATGTATCAGGGCGCAGAGAGTGCTTGAAGAAATAAACCTGAGAACATCTATAGAAGTGAATGCGTGACATAATTTATTTCTTCTGCAAAATGAAGCTTCCGTGCAATAAGAGCATACCTTTATGAAAAATACGCCAAATAAATATACTGAATTAACATGGCAGCAGGTTCTCCATGGCTACTCAATGGGGATATTCCCTATGGGCGAAGAAACCGATTCTATCGCGTGGTATGAAACTAGTCCCAGGGCAATTATTCCTATTGAGAAAGATACAGATATAATTAAAATACCGCGCTCACTCTCACAGATTCTAAAAAAAAATATTTTTGAGATCAGAATAGATACGGCGTTCAGCCGGGTAATGCGCAATTGCGCCCAAAGAGAAAGCACATGGATAAACAGGCTGATACTAAACGCATTCGACGATCTGTACGGATTGGGCTATGCACATTCAATTGAATCGTGGCTTGACGGAGAGCTGGTTGGCGGATTATACGGTGTCGCATACAGAGGAGCGTTTTTCGGCGAGTCGATGTTTTACAGGGCGAGCAACGCTTCGAAAGTCGCCGTGGTTCGGTTATACGAGATACTAAAAAAGAATAAGTTTGTTTTGTTCGATATACAGATGATGACGCCGCATTTTGAAACGCTTGGGGCTATTGAGATCTCAAAGAAGGTCTACCAGGATATACTTGAAAAAGCAATGGATGCTGAAAGAACGTTTGATCCGTAAGGGCTTTAGTTATTATCTTCTATCTTTTTTATCTTATCTAATCTTCTTCTGAACCGCTCTTCGGTCTTTAGTTTTGAACTTAAGAAAGTATTAATTACGTCTATTGCCAGAGATTCGCCTATAACTCCGCTGCCGAGGCATAGAATATTCATGTCGTCGTCTTCAACTCCCTGGTGCGCTGAAAAAGTATCGTGGCATATTGCGGCTCTTATTCCTTTGAATTTATTTGCGGCAACCGATGCGCCAACGCCGCTTCCGCAGATCACAATGCCTCTTTCGCATTTGCCTGAAAGAATAAGTTTTGCAACATCAGCTGCTATGTCAGGATAATCAACAGGGTCGGTTGAATATGTTCCGATATCGGTTATATCATATTGTCCCGATAAAATGCTCTTTAGCTTTTCTTTGAGTCCGTACCCGCGGTGGTCCGCGCCAATGGCAATTTTTTGCAT
>CAZMRG010000022.1:30169-34719 GCA_964568655.1 uncultured Ignavibacteriales bacterium
GCGGGAATGGATAGAAAAAATAAACACACCCCCGTAAGCGTGTCAGTTATCTGTAAAAAGGATGCACGTTTGGGAGAAGCCGGGGGTGTGTTTTATTATATTCATTTAAGCGATGCCATCTTTCCTATTGTTGTCCGTGTAATCCCGTCGGATGAAGTTACCGCGAGCGTGTACAAATAAACCCCGTTAGAGATCGCGTCGCCGTCTTCATCCGTTCCCGCCCATTCAATTTCAACAAATTTATCAGGCACGTTATCTTTTTTCAGCTGCTTTATCAGCCTGCCTGAAACCGTATAAATTTTTATCTTCACATTTATCAGCCCGGGGTAATTATGCTGGAATGTAAAAACGGTTCTGTCTCTGAAAGGATTTGGGAAATTGTAAACATTTACCACCTGCAGGGTCGCGGTTGACATCACATTGAACTCAATATTTTTCTCCGAAGCGTTATTATAAGTATCATAAGCTCTCAGAGTCAGGTTGTGCTTTCCGTCCGCTATAGCCCTGAAATCATATGAGAGGCTGCCGGTCTTATACGTAGTATCGGAATTATAAAAAGACGACAGGTCAAGTTTCTTCCTGTTGTCATTATCAAGCGTTGCCTCAATTTTGTGCCCGATAGTTCCTGTCGTATTAATTCCTGATTCGTCCGAAAGATCCGCAATAAGGGTAAAATCATTATTTACCGGGTCGCCGCTGTGGAAGCTTCTTGCGTTCAGGTACAGGCTGATCTGCGGGCCGGTTGTATCTGCCGCTGCATTCGGGTCCACTCCGCCGATAATGAAATTTTTAAAGAGCCCGACTCCATCTGCCTGGACGTTATAAAAATAATCTGTCATCTTGCCGTTTTGGTTAAGGTATGAAATATCCCTTGGCACAACATATTCTATTTTCCATTTGCCGTTGCGGATATTTTGCGAGCCGGAATAAATAATTCCGCCGTTCAGCACAAAGTTGTACGTGGCGCACTCGTCTGTAATAGAAACTGATTCCGGAACGTCAAAAACTTTCAGATCTATTTTGCCGTTATACGCCTGCCATAGAGATGAATCGGGATTGATGACCGAACCGTATATATTAATTTTGCTGAGAGCCCGCATAGTATCAGCCGCGAGGCCTGAAATACTGTCTATTTTCGAATGGAACCTGGGCAGCTGAATTCTTATTGTCGGGTCGCCCATCAGGATATATTTAAGCGAGTTGACGTCAAAATGCGTTTGCTTGGTTTGATAAACAGCCGAGCCGAATCTTTCCTGCAGAAGAAGAGTATCCCGCCGCTGGTACATGTTATGAAAGAAATCGATCATAAGCGCTTCATTGTCTCCGGCATATACCGGCCTTGAAGCCGCCAGCGTTCCAATCGCGCCTTTAAGCGGCGCCATTGTAAATTCTTCGGCTGCGCATTGGCCCAAAGGATCGTCAAACTTTGACATATCGCAGCTTGCTATGCTTACAAACGGGTATTTGCAGGTATTATGCAGCAGGCTCATAACCACGTCTTTTTCGAGAACATATTCATGCGCCCATACATCAGGGCTTCCGTGGCCCACATAATGTATGCCGATGCAGCCATCGTTCCATTTCTTTATAATGTCGGCGTTAACATCAGGTTTCCTTCTGCCCTGCGATGTGATCACAGTAGGGTATGAGGGCAAATATATTTTTTCTTCTTCCATGAATTCAGGCGTATATAGCGTGGAAAGCTCTTCTGCCGCAGGGATGTGTTCGTTGCCTTCGCAACCGTCTGATGTATGCGCGTCATCCGCCACGAAGATTATTTTCGTTTTCCAGTACCCGTTGTTAGAGGGGTCCAGATAACAATCTTCTTTATCTAGATACTTATTGGCTTCGTCAAGCGAACGCGCCGGAATTCTTCCGATCGAGAGATCGGGCGGACTATTGGGTATGCTGAACCCGGTTATGTTAGCATAAAAATCATCTGTTACATATGTTTGCACCTGGTTTATCTGATCGTCTGTAATTTCGTAAGGCGGAACCCAGTTTTTATTTTGAACCAGTATATGTTTGTAATCAATATCCCCGTCGCCCAGCAGCAAAACATAAACAGGTTTCGTCTGCCAGTTTTCGTAGGCATTTTTAAGGAAATCTCTGATTGCCACAGGGTCAAGTAATCCGCCCGAAAATTCATTATAGATCTGATCGCAGGTATAGATTGTTGTCTTCAGATAATTTATGTCCCCCGGGCCGCCCGCCTCTTTTTTAGCTTTCAGGCGATTAGCAGCCGGAATCAGGTCAGGGTGCGTAATGATCACAACCGATGAGCCGTCGGAAATTCCGTGCAGGTTCTGGTTTGGAACCTTTTCGGAAATCGAAGTTGGCGTTTTATATCCTGTTGGCCCCATTACAACAAACCGGCTTAGATTGTCTTTTGTCTGGGTTTTCTGAAACCTTACATTATTGGCGGTTGCCGATAGCGGCTGAATAATTTTTACCCCGTTATGATTGGTCACGTCAAATACTTTTATGCTGTCGTTTGAAAAAGACGATACATTATACTCAACGGGTCCTGCGGCGCCGGGCGAATCAAATTCAAGTATGTCGTTTGCGGCGCTGTTTAATCTTCTTATGTATTGTATTTCCATCCAGTCAAGGTAGCCATCGCCCACGGGCGCGTTTGTACTGAACGTAGCGCTTAGCTGCACCTGTTCGGAATTTGGCGGGGTTTTCTGCGATGCGTTTACTATAAAGCTGCCCGTACCAACGCTTACCCAGTTTTCAAATCCCGATGACACGCAATAAAGGTGCAAAACATAATCGGCAACATTGCTAAGAGCATCTCTGAGAAGGAAGTTAATATAATAAGGGCAATTTCCGGGATCCACCACCCGCGCCGCGGCGCGAATGCTGTAATAGATATCCGAGTTTGCCTGCAAGCCTGTTATTGTTTTGTTCCAGAGAAAAGGGTCATTGGCTGAGTGGCGCTCGCTTAACCATAAATTACCTTCTTCCAGAAGGTTGTTAACTTCAGGTTCATAGAAAACTCTTTCTTTAAATGAGCTGACAACCAAGGGATTCGGATTATTTTCGGAATTAACTGTTTCCATCCTCATGCCATTGCCGGCTGTGTTCAGGCAAAGCCAGTAATAGTTTGCGGCGCTATAAGGATTAAGGTGATGCGCATAAAGATTTGTGGTATAATTATATGTCCAGTTATTTACGCTTCTCGCATAGAACAATATATAATCCTGCGCGTCAAAGCTTCCGTCGCCTTCGCCGCGAACAAGTATAGGTATTTGCTGCAGGTCTATGGGCCTCGCGGTATAAATGCTGTCGGGCTGCATATTGCCGCCATTGCCGTATATTTTAATAGTGTGCGGGTCGATGCCATCTACATTTATACCGTTTGACTGAAGGAACGATTTGGTAATTTTGTAAATGCCCTGGCTCCCGCCGCTGCCGTTATCTTTTATTTCTATCTTATACCAATCGCCTGCGCTAAGCGCCGAGCTGAAAACATCGCGGACCGCGCGGAAACCCAATCGCGGATTTGTCCAGTTAAGAGCTATGCCGGAATTTATTCCCGCTCCCGATAATAAAACTATTTCTTCTTTTGGTCTTGGCTTGTTCAGCATAAATGGCCTGGAACCAAAAGTTATACGTACTTTTATCCTTGAATATTTTATCAGCGTTGATGCGGCCGGATTGTACCGGTACGGATATATCCTCAACACGCCGGTAATCAGGTCCCGGGTTTCCTGCACTTCCGTTAGTTCAACGGGATTTTGCGGAGAAAAAGAATTTTGGGAATAATACGCCGGGTTATAATCATACCGTTGCTCAATATTCTCAAATCCTTTTTTGTTCGGGTCCTTCATATAGTAACCCGGCGCCGGGGCGAGGCGGAAATTAGCCGTTTCGGCTGCATCGTAATCGACTACCACGGCCGAATTATTTTCCATTCCCGGAAGAAATACCGAGAACGCGCGCAGCTTTAATTCAGGATGCGATACTTCCGTTTGGTTTGCCGTTTCGGAATTATCAAAATCAACCGAGTTGAAGTTTACGCCGCCGGCAACAATTGATCTGCCCTGTGTATAGTGAGGATAATATTCAAGCTCTATGAATGATTCATTGGATTGGATTATCCTGTAATCAGGTACGGTTTTATCTTTTGAAATTTTTGACTGGCCAAAGAGATGGAAAGGCAATATGAATATGAGAAGCGCCAGAGAAGACCTCGTTATAGAAAGCATAGTTGTATGTTCTAAGGTTCAAAAAACAAAAAAACCGAAACCCAAGCCAAAGCGGCCGGCATTTCAGCTCTTATGAATTGATAAATTTATACAACATGGTTAAAGATTTAGTTAGGGAAAATTTCTTGAAATCTTTAACAGTCTTCTATAGTTTGCTCTCCTTTATTGATTTGTATAAGTAAATATAATTTTCGTTTTTGCAATTGTCAAGCTACAATTATGTAATAACGTTTAGGCGGGAGGTGATATATTCATCCGATGACTCCAGCGTCATCGGATGAATCATATAATTTACTGAGTAATCCCATTTTTCACCGGTTTTCTGCCGTTAATTCT
>CAZMRG010000023.1:0-34388 GCA_964568655.1 uncultured Ignavibacteriales bacterium
AAGAATTGTACTTTAACAATACTATAGAACTGTTTCCCTGAGAATTCGCACATTCAGTTGGATAATATATTGAATTCCCATCTGGCGTTAAAACAAGACCTCCTGGGGATTCACAACTAGGAAAACCCAACAACCCGGTATATGATCTTGCCCATTGAATTGTGCCAGTCGAACTCAATTTTACTAATGTATTATAAAATAGATTGGGCGGGGCATAATTAGATCCAACAACGTATACATTTCTATTTGAATCAAGAGCAAGATAGTCCGATATGTCACTATTTGACTGACTTTCATAAGTGGAGAGCCATTGCAAAATTCCATTTGGATTTGTTTTTAAAATTAAATAATTTCTATTAGTATCTGTAATGTTAGTGCCGTAATCACCAGTTGTATAAATATTATCCGAATTATCTAAGGCCATTCCTCTGATGTACCCAAAGGGGAACTGAGTAAATTCTTTTGTCCATAAACTATCGCCGTTAGGGTTATATTTAATAATGAGAGCATATTGCAATGTATTGCTAATTGCCATTCCTCCAACTACAATTATATTTCCAGAGTTATCGACTACGATACTGCTGGGACCATCGCCCGGACCACCTGCAGAATATACTCTTGCCCACTGTAAAACTCCGCTTGAATTGTATTTTACAGTTGTAATTTTATCCGGTGATGTATTAAGATAACTATAGCCTGTTATATAAACATCTCCTGCAGAATTTACTACAAAAGCTTTAGGCACATCTGAAAGATTACCAGGGCTATTATAATGCGTGCTCCATATAAGGTTTCCATCAGGATAATATTTTAAAAGTCCAAAATCTGCTAATGTACTATCACTTACTATTTTCATTAGCACGTAAACGTTGTTAAAGGAATCAAATTTAATAGATATGCCGCTTGCGAAATTATTCCAGGTATATCTCTGGACCCATTCTTGATTGGGCTGTTGAGAATATATTGCAAAAAATAAATTTTGTAAAATAAATAAAATAAACAGCCAGATAATCTTTTTCATTTTTTTAACAATCGTTTTCTAATAAAATAGAATTAATCCAAAAATAACTCGTCAACTTTATTTATGAAATGATATTTATCATGCTTTAACATTTCATAACTTCATTGGTTTTAGTTCTTCACAATTTTTCCAGTAATTGGGCTTAATATTTTTCCTCTTTGTTTTAAAATTCGATAGAAGATTACATACGTTTCTGTATAATTCCGCAGGACAGGTTCTTAATATTTCGTTTTTGATAATATACATACCATCCATTTTAACTTCAAAAACATTAGATTTAAAACCGATGACCCAATCATTTAATGTGCATATAAAAGCATTTGATTCATGATGGATTGAGCAATTAAATGGCCCAGTTTTATTTAAATTGGGGAATCCTTTTTTGTGAGTTGGCAATTTGTTAAATATTTTCTCAATTTCGTTAGCTATCTTATTATTGATTTCCCAATTGATGCTTTGCAAATCTTCGTGAATTTTTATTTCGACTTGCCACAGAGCCTTGGATTTGTAATTTGGATCATTTAGAATTCGTCCTGGCATTAATACCACTTAATCCTGAATAGGATCTAAATATTCATATACTAAATGGTCTGAATCATTGTCGTAGACTTCAATCCACCAATACCCATCATGGAACACCCTTACAGTGTATGTATCGCTTTGAGATGTCTTATTTTGGCATTCTAAAGTTATAGTTTTACTTAACGTAGCAAATGAATTGATTTACGTCCCCTCTGAGTCTCCCCGTAGGGGGACTCAGAGGAAATACAGCAGTTAAACTTCCATTCTTTCAATTACCTCTTCAACTTTTTCAAAATGAACTACTTTATAGCCAGAATAAGGAACATTTTCAATTGGTTCATAAAACCCGGCGCTTGAATGTTTATATTCCCGGTAGTCTTCTACAAGTCTCCATTTGCCGCTTACAGGGTTTCTATGAATGTAATTGATCTTCTGGATCATAAATTTCAGCGATTCAATTTCTTTAATATCCGGGAACGGTTCAAATACATTATGTAGTTTTCCCCGAAGTCTTTCTGACAAAGGGACCGCATCGGATAACTTTCTTAAGGTTGTTACATCATTCACTGTCTTTAGCCTCTTTACAATTTCATATGCCATAAAGCGTTTGCCGGTTCCAACAATATCGTTAATTCTCCTGTCTGATTCGTTAATATAAATTATAGCATGCAAGTGATTTGGCATTATCACAAATGAATTTATAAATATGCTTCTCTTCTTTAAAATATCAAACCATTTATAGATATTATCATACAGAGAAGTCATTTCGAAAAGTGGTATCCAGTTGCAGCAGGTAATGGTAAAAAAATAGAAAGTGTTCTTTATCCCGTGTGAAATATGTGTGCTCATTTCAAATTTAGAATAAATGTTCCTTGATTGAAATTTATTACGAAATAAAATAACAACTAAAGAAACAAACATAAATGATTTTCATATATCCTTTTATACTCTTTCATACTGTTTCCTCTGAGTCCCTCTGCGAGGAGACTCAGAGGGGACGGCATTTTTCATGTTAAATTCCTTTTATAAAGTTTTTTCATTTTGTATTTTATTAATTATTGTTATAAAGAATGTTAACTTAAAATAATAAAGGCAGACACAAAGGGGCTTGGTCCTGCATCATGCATAAAAGCATGAATACGGATTAAGCATTAAAGAAAGCCGCGACGCTACTTTAAACTCTGAGGTCTGCCTCTATTTTATAAAATCAGGTGGAGTCATATTAATCTCCTTTCCGTTATTTTATCAAAACAAATTTTTTTGTATCAATTATATTGCCGTCAGCGGTCATACGGTAGAAGTATGTACCGCTTGCATAATTTAATCCATTAATATCAATTTCATAAACTCCGGGCTTAAGAATTTCATTTACCGGGTTTTCCACTGCTCTGCCGAGTACATCAAATATTGTTATATTAACACTGCTGAATTTCGGAATTTGAATCCTGAATTTTGTGCCTGGATTAAACGGATTGGGATAGTTTTGTTCTAGTCTGTAAGATAAGGGTAGTTCATTGCTAAGCTGTTTTATTCCAACTGTCTGGTTATATTTTATAACCACATAGTCGAACATTTGATAACCGGCTTGACTTGTGCCTAATACATATATATTGTTTTGTCCGTCAATTGCAATCGCTTTACCTATGTCTAATCCATTGTATTGCCAGTTGTAAATCATAATCCACAACTTACTGCCTGTAGATGAATACTTAGTTGTCATTATATCATATGGTGCATAGGACGGAAAGTTATATGTTTCACCCGTTATATAAATATTTCCGCTTGTATCTAGTTTTATATCTCGTGCCCTTCCCCTGTTGTAACTGCCTGTGTCTCTTTTGACCCAAAGGGAGTCTCCGGTAACAACATTGTACTTTATTGTAGTAGCCATTCCGATTCCACTTTCAATTGCCCCCCCTGAAACATACAGGGCATTATTTATTCTATCTAAAGCAATTCCATAAATATCGTTCTGTGTACTTCCGGGTGGGTAATATATCCTTGCCCATTGCCTGCTCCCGTTTCTGTCATATTTCAAAGTAAAATAGACCGAGTTACCTGAAACTGTTGTTATACCACCTATAAATGAGTTACCGATTTGATCGGCTATTATTTTTGTTCCAATATCTGACCCAAGCACATTGTAGGCATATACACTTTCCCAGCGCAATACCCCGGTGGATGAATATTTTGCTACCAGTAAGCTATCATACCATCCATACGGCGGATAATAGAATCTCCGCTGCCCTGTAAAGATTATGTTGAGCGAGTCATCAATCGTGCAATTACGGACATATTCAGCCGTAAGCCATGACGGATGGTATTTTCTCACCCAGACCGAATCACCGTTTGTGTTATAGCGTATTATCAGGTGCGACGAATCGGAACTTCCGACTACGTATATATTATTCAGCCTGTCTATTTTTATGTCAAAAAAACTGCTCTGGCTGTATTGACCGAAATATGTTTTTGTCCATACCGGGCTTCCACTCAGGTTGTTGAACTTTACTATAAGCATGTTTCGAGGTGCCACAGAAGTCAGTGCGATGCCTGATATAACATAGGCGTTTCCGGAACTATCAATTGCAAGCCCTGTCGGTACAAAATACCCATAACCGGGATACCTGTATAGAGTTGCCCATAGCTGTACGCCGGAAGAATTATATTTGACGCACAATATACAGGTGGAATCATTTGGGTATTGACCTATAACATGAGTTCCGGCTATGTAACTGTTGCCGGCTTTATCAACCTGCAAAAAGGGACCATACAAATCATTATAAGGTCCTGTATATCTTGCCACCCATTCCTGCGTTGGCTGTTGAGCGTAAATACGTGAAACGTCAAACGGCAGACGTGAGACGAAAAAGAAAAAAATAAATATTATTGATAACCTTTTCATAGTATTAACATTTTCTTCAAAGTATACAAATAATCTTGATAAAAGAAGTTAATCACTTAAAAATCAGACTATTAACTGTGATTTCCTAAAATCTGTAAGATTTTATATAAATTTAACTCAATACAAAGAACACTTTTGATGTTGCAGGGTTGTCTTATCAAAACTAAACGTGATTTTTTTGGAGTAGGCAAAGGTATCGGGCATTGATATCCGTGAAGCGCTTAAAAACGATGATAAACTTAACAAAAATCCCATAATAAGGCAACCTCATGTTACAGTTCTCCCGTTGCCGGGAAAAAATAAGAACTTTTGGTTTACACAAATATAATACGTGGGCCACGGAAAAAAAATGATATTTATCATTTTTTAAAAAAATAGCTTTTATCGGCAGAGATTCCTTAACTATCAATTTACTTTTTTAATAATAAAATATTTGTTTTTGCTCTGAGTCCTCCCGTGGAGACCTGCCTGCTGAGGGCAGGTAGTACGAAAAAAAAATCTCCATTATCCCGGTCACATCAATTTTTCAATGTGGCCGCTAATTAAACTATCCGCTCGTTATTGCCTTGCATTGCTATAACAGTTGTATTATATTGCTTTTGATTTTAATTTGATGAATCTGACTAATCTGATAAACCTGACGAATTCTCAAATTAGTATGTGAGAAATGAGAAAAATTTTAGAGATAAAAACTTCAAATGCGTTTCGTAATCAAAAGAATATTAGCATTCTCACGAATCAACTGACTGTATCTCACTTAACCGGGCTTTTTTCTTTACAAATGTTTACTGATTTATTTATAAAGTATTTATGATTAACAGTTAAAGCTTGCTTCTCAATTACATTGTTTTTTCTTCATTTTTTATTTACAAAACGTGACAAAACTGTATAAGGACATACTAAAACATAAATAATATCTACAAAGTAACGACAAAGTGATGCAAACTGCGCTTATGTTCAATTTGACGAATCTGATGAATTTGAAGAATTTGACAAATCCCAAGAATTTTTTATATGTTTTCTTCATTAATTAATTGTTATAATTATGCTTAAATTTTCCCAATTTGCATGAAATATAGAGCTACTATTATTTATTTGTTTTTGGTTTCAATCCTTTTTTTCTCGGGCTGCACTAAGAAAAATACCAATACCCTAACAGATCTAAAAGGCGGCGTTAAAGGCGGCGGGACGTATACGATAAACGAGACTGAAAATATCAGGAGCCTCGATCCTGTTGGCATAAATGATGTAGTTTCATTCCATGTTTCAAACCAAATATATGACCTGCTTATCGATTTAGATACTAATCTTAATATTGTTCCTGCTCTTGCCATGAGATGGGATATCTCGCCCGACGGGATGTTATATACATTTCATCTGAGAAAAGGCGTTGTGTTTCATGACAACGCGTGTTTCCCCGGCGGAAAAGGCAGGGAAATGACGGCGTCTGATGTGAAATATTCTTATGACAGGATACTGGACCAGCGAACCGGAAGCCTTGGATTTGATTATTACAAGAATTACGTTGAAGGCGCTAAGGAATTCGCTCAGGAAGTGAGCAAAGCTATGACTGAGAACAGGGAACCGAAGATAAAAGGCGTGAGCGGATTTGTTGCCAAAGATGATTCTACTTTCGTCGTGAAGCTAACAAAACCGTTCGGTCCTTTCATCTATTATACTTGCCTTGGTTTCGCATACATTGTTCCGCATGAAGGCGTTGAGAAATACGGAAAAGATTATTTCCAGAACCCTGTCGGAACCGGTCCATATATATTTGATAACTGGACACCGGACCTTGAAATCAACATGCACCGCAATCCTAATTACTGGAGAAAGGATGAATTCGGAAACCAGCTGCCGTATCTTGATAAAGTAAAATTCCGTTTCATAAAAGACCTGTCGCAGCAGCTTTTAGAATTTAAGAATGGAAATCTGGATGCAGCATACAGGATTCCGAATGAGCTGTTCCAGTCGGTGGTAAATGAAGATAAGACTCTCACGCCGGAGTATTCTAAGTATATTATACAGAGAAAGAACTCGCTGACAATACAGTATTATGGTTTCCTTACAACCAGTAAAGTTTTCGGCGACCCGCGTATAAGGCAGGCGTTTAATTACGCGATAGACAGGGACAGGATATTGAAGTATGTAATGAACGGCTCGGCATCTGAACCGGCTGTTTACGGAGTTGTGCCACCTGTTATGCCTAATTACAATGCAAAGAACATTAAGGGATACAGCTTCGATCTTGAAAAAGCAAAAAAGCTGATGGAAGAAGCGGGTTTTCCCGGAGGCAAGGGATTCCCGGAAGTTACATTGAATATCAACGAGGGCGGCGGCAGGAATACTCAAATGGCTGAAGCTATTCAGAATATGCTTAAAGAGATCGGCGTTACCGTTAAGCTTCAGCTTTTACAGTTTGCGCAGCATTTAGATAATATTGACGCCGGCAGAGCTGATTTTTTCAGGCTTGGATGGATAGCCGACTATCCCGATCCGGAAAATTTCCTGAACCTGTTTTACGGAAAGAACGTGCCGGATAATCCGAAAGACAAGAGCCCGATAAATTCGTTCAGGTATAAGAATGCTAAGTATGACGAATTATTCGAGAAGGCAATAGCAACCACGGATATCCAGGAGAGAAATAAACTGTATGAACAGGCTGAGCAAATTGCCGTATCGGAAGCTCCTGTGCTGTTCATTTTTTATGATGAGGATTACCAGTTAGTGCAGCCATACTCACACGGATTCACGTTAGACCCAATGAACAGGGTGAATCTGCGATATACATGGATAGACAAATAAGAGAAATCTGAAACCGTTTGGAAGTACAATAATATAAATACTTTATATTCATTTTTTTATTAAATTTCAACCCCTGCATCATGATTTTTTGAGTTTTTATGAAGTAAATTTATTTATATATTATTAAGTGTAAATTAATTAAACGAAAGGAGGCAAAATATTGCAAAAAACAACAAGAATTGTATTTGTTGCATTAATGGTCAGTTTCGGTGTTTTTTTGATTGGTTGCTCAGGAGCGCAAAATGATGACAGTGAATATGTTGTAAAAAAGAACAAATTAGTTAAACGGGATGAGTACTCCAGTGTAGCTGGTATTCAGAAAAGAAGTTTGATCGACATTTCAAGCCTTGAAACGTTATCGAACATTGTTTCCGAATACGGTAGTTCAACCGTTGACCGCGATGAAGTGATGATGAAGATTATCGAACTTATCAATACCCCGTATTTATGGGGCGGAACTACCACCAATGGAATAGATTGTTCGGCATTTGTGATGACTGTATACAGGAGAGCTTTGGGCATAGATCTGCCAAGGACTTCAATAATGCAGTCAACAGTCGGCGAAGAAGTTAAAAGAGAGGACCTTCAGTTTGGGGACCTGGTTTTCTTTAACACTATCGGAAACCGTATTTCACATGTCGGCATTTATTTAGGAGAAACAATGTTTGCGCAGTCGTCATCAAGCGGCGGCGTGAAAGTTTCTTCTTTGAATGAAGATTACTATAACGCAAGGTTTGTTACTGCAAGACGTGTAATAAAATAATACATGGGAACCTATATAATTAGAAAGCTGCTTTATTCAATTCTAATTTTAATAGGCGTAATCACAGTAACTTTCAGTTTAATGTATGTAATTCCAGGCGATCCGGCCCGGCTGATGTTAGGTCAGCGGGCCGATATTGCTTCTATAGAGGCAGTACGCAAGCAGCTTGGGCTCGACGACCCTTTATATATCCAGTACGGAAGATTTATGGTTAAGGCGGTACAGGGAGATCTGGGCCGTTCATATTCGTCAAACCGCGAAGTTTTAAAAACAATTCTTGAAACATTCCCAGCAACGGCTATTCTCGCAGTTTCATCGCTTATTATTTCATCGATTTTGGGAATTTTGATCGGAGTGATCTCTGCGGTCAAACCCTACACATTCAGGGATAATATGTCGATGCTCTTTGCGCTCTTCGGAATTTCATTCCCGCCGTTCGCTTTCGGACTCATTATGGCTTTGGTTTTTGGAGCGTGGCTCAAGTGGTTTCCTATTTCGGGTTACCTGAATAACGGATTTATGTATCTTGTTTTACCTATGATAACTCTTGCGCTAAGGCCGCTTGCTATTATTGCGCGCTTAACGCGCTCGAGCATGCTTGATGTTATGGGGCAGGATTTTGTAAGAACGGCAAGAGCCAAAGGCGTAGGCAAATGGAAAGTTATTATTAAACATGCTCTCAGAAATGCTCTGAATCCCGTTATAACTACTATAAGCGCATGGCTGGCCGGATTGCTTGGCGGCGCTTTTTTCATAGAATACATTTTTAACTGGCCGGGAATCGGGCTTTTAACCATTAATTCGATATTATCTCTCGATTTTCCAATGATCCAGGGTACAGTTCTGTTTACCGCGGTAATATTCATTATTGTTAATATGATTGTTGATATAATTTATGCCTTCCTGGACCCAAAAGTAAAATTATCTTAACCATTCCCTAATTTTTCCGCATTATCTTTGTTAAAGTTTTAGTATTTTAAGTCATTCATTTAAAGGGAGAACTAATCTATGAACAAATTAACACTTTTTGTTTTACTTATCATTTCTGTATTTACGATAAGCGCTAATTCACAAATTATACTCGATGAAAATTTCGGCTATCCGGTCGGCGATACTTTAGGCGCACACGGATGGGGATTTATCAGCAGTTCGGTAAATCCATTAACGGTTGCATCCGGCAATCTCACATTTTCAGGTTACGTAAATTCAAATATCGGCAATTATGTTAGAGTACGCAATAATGGCCAGGACGAATTTACCGGTTTTACTGCGGTTACATCGGGCAGCATTTATTTTTCTTTTTTGATCAACGTAGACAGCTCGCAGGCAAGCGGCGACTACTTTGCGGCTTTGCTTCCATCAACAAGCACTACAAATTATACTTCAAGATTATATCTTAGAGATACTTTGTCAGGGTTCAATTTAGGTTTAACGAAAGGGGCAATCGCAACTAATCCTGTTACCTGGTCAACCACGCTTTACAACCGTAATGTCACATACCTGGTTATTATTAAATATACATTTTTAACAGGAACAACTACGGATGATGAGATTCGCGGATATGTTTTCAACACAGCGCCGCCTTCAACAGAACCGGGTACAGCCAGTATCGGACCTGTTACAGGGCCGGCAACTGATGCGCCGGATATAGGAAGATTTGCATTGAGACAAGGTTCGGCTACGCTTGCGCCAACTCTTTGGTTTGACGGACTCAGAGTATGCTCGTCATGGAGCAATATACCAACTGCCATTACGCCAATTGGAACCAGCGTACCGGTGAATTATTCACTAAAGCAAAACTATCCTAATCCGTTCAATCCCGTTACTAACATCGATTTCGACGTTAAGAAAGCTTCTTTTGTGACGCTGAAAGTATATGATGTTACGGGCAGGGAAGTAACAACGCTTGTGAACAATAATCTGCAGGCAGGTACTTTCAGGGCATCGTTCAGCGCGAATAATTATTCAAGCGGAGTTTACTATTATAAATTTATCGCAATTGATAATGCAACAGGCGAAAAGTTTATCAATACAAAAGCTATGATGCTGGTTAAATAGTGTTTTGCACCGTATAATTTTTTAGCGTTTTTAATCCCTGTAATTTTGAATATTACGGGGATTTTTTTTGTGTTTCAATTCGGTGTGAATAAATGGCCATTTTAAAAAAACGGCAGTTAGGGGATATTTTTATTCAATTTTCTTAAAGATTTTTAAATATATTTAGAGAATCAAATTGAATTAAAATATATAAATCAGAAAATAATTTCATCATCATGAAGAAAAACTACATTTTTATCATCTTTGCTTTATTGACGCTTGTTTCATTGGTTGCCCCAATGAATTCATATAGTCAATTATATCAGGGACCCGCCAGCGGTTCAGTTGCCAGCGGCGTAATAGTGAATACAAACGGATTTATGGATATGAGAGGAGAGCCTCTTTCGCCTTATGTTGTAGAACCAAAAAACGAAGAGGAAGTTGAATTCACTGAATTCCCTCAATATTTAAATAAGATAAAACCCACAGGTCCCGAAGGTTCTAATAAGATCAAAGACAAAAATGTAAGGGACAATATTGAATCGAATCCGCTGATACTGCATAGCTTTCAGGCATTTAACGACCCTGGAAATTACATACCGCCTGACCAGTACTGCGCTGTGGGTCCAACACATGTTGTGGGAGTAGATAACGGCAGATTCAGAATCTGGGACAAAGCGGGAAATCTTATCAAAACAATTAACGCTAATTCATGGTATGCGAGCGCTCTCAGCGGCGCTTCTGCGTTTGATCCCAAGGTCCAGTATGACCAGTTTAACAAAAGATGGATCATGGTTTGGCTGCATGAGAACGATGCGACCCAACAGGCTTATTATCTTGTGTCTGTTTCGGCTGACTCTGTCCCATTGGGTACGTGGTACAATTGGGCAATTAAAGCGTCTCTTTTTGGCAACACAGAATCAGGGACCTGGTCAGATTATGAAGGCGTAGGTTTTGATAACCAGGCGCTTTATATAACAGGCAGACAGTTCGTTTTTGGAGGAAGTTATCAGGGCTGTAAGGTTAGAATTATTGGCAAATCAGATTTATATGCTAATACAGCAGGAGCGCTTCATTGGACAGACCTGTGGAGCATAAGAGACCCGAACAATCCGTCAATCGCTCCTGACGTAATCAGGCCAACCGTTATTTATGGAAGTCCTTCAGAATATTATTTGTTTACAGGAGGGCCGAATCCGTCAAATTCATATGTTATTTTATATAAAATTACCAATCCGTTGACATCCCCATCGATGACAGGCGTTGATATTCCCGTAACGGCATATTCAAGCGCGCCAAATGCCACTCAGCTGGGCGGCGGTAGTTTATTGATAGAAACGGGAGGCGGCGCATTCAGAAATGAGCCAACATACAGAAACGGTTACCTTTGGTGTGTTCATTCAATTGCCAGCGGAACAGGATATTCAAATGTTGCATATCTGAAAATAAATCCTGCAACGAATTCAGCTGTAGAGGATGCGTCTTTTGGCGCCGACCCGTATTTTCATTTTTATCCTTCGCTAGGCGTTGATAAGGACCAGAATGTGGCTATAGCTTTTTCGAGATCTTCTCCTAATGAATATATCAGCGCGTTATATACATACAGGTTAAGCACTGACCCGCCGAATACTTTGAATCCCAGCCGCGTTATGCAGGCAGGCAAGGCAAATTATGTAAAAGATTTTGGCGCCGGAAGAAACAGGTGGGGAGATTATACTCAGGTATGGGTTGACCCTGCAGATCAAAATAATTTCTGGGCCATTTCTCAATACGCCGAAACGCCGGCTAACACATGGGCGTCATGGATGACAAACCTCAGGCTTGTATCTTTCAACGGCCCGACGGTTTACGCGTTTGTGGACACGCTGAATTTCGGAAACGAGGAAGTGGCGTTTAATAATACCGATACAGTCTCGCTCAAGGTTTTCAATTACGGTTCAGGAGCGCTGAATGTAAGTAATATTCAGACAACCACTGCGAACTTCCATGTCGCAAATAGTTTTAGTTTCCCGGTGGTCATGAATTACCAGGATTCTATAACGGTCAAAATGCTTTTCAGGCCTACGGTTACAGGTAATCTTGTTGATACTCTGAAGATAACCAGCAATGATGCGGTAACGCCGGTTAGAAGAGTGGTTCTTAAAGGTCATGGATACGTTATAGGAGCAGTAACTGCAGGCGTCATGTATGGGGTTGCAGGAACGCAGGAAAACGGTTCTCTGTTAACTATAAATACAACCACCGGAGCCGGAACAACAGTTGGACAAACCGGATTTTCCCAGTTAACCGGACTGAGTATTAAAAAGACCACCGGACAATTATACGGAACGTTCCAGGGTCCCGGAAACACGCCAATAGAGAGAATTAACGCGACTGTAGGCGATGCTTATCAGGCCGGATTGGCTCCTCTTGCAAATACGAGGGCAATAGCCTGGGATCTTAACGACGTGATGTATCTGGCTGCTTCAGCCGGAACACTGTACACATTTGATCTTTCGACTAATGATACAAATCTGGTCGGAAACACTTCGATTGCAAATTTATATTCAATAGCAATTAATCCAGTCAACGGGCAGCTTTGGGGCCTCAATTTGAACGGGGGTATCTATAAGATCAATAAGCAAACAGCTTCTTCAACCTTGCTTGGAACGCTGAGCGTAGGGTTGACTCCGGCTATGTGTTTTGACATTAATGGAAAAATGTATGTTACCAACGGAGTTGGAACGCAGGTTTCAAACTTATACTCGGTTGATACAACTACTGCGGCATCTACATTAATTGGTTCAACCGGTAAGAAGGGAATTAACGGAATAGCTATATCGCCGAATGTTATTGGCATACAACCGATTTCAAATTTTGTTCCGGATAAATTTGATCTGTTCCAGAACTATCCCAATCCGTTTAATCCGACAACGAAAATAAAATTTGATATCCCGAAACAGTCGTTTGTTAAGATAAAAATTTATGACGTTACAGGTAGATTGGTCGCAAATCTCGTAAATCAGGTTATGAATATTGGAAGATACGTAGCTGATTGGGATGCGTCAAACTATCCGAGCGGAGTTTATTTCTATCATATAGAAGCCGGCGATTACAGCTTCTCAAAAAAGATGATATTGATCAAATAGAAACATTTATGTTTTTATTCAGGCCGCTGCATACTTCTGCAGCGGCTTTTTTTTGGATAATTATTAACTTTGAAGGGTAAATTTATTCGTGGTATTTTAGTATAATCTTATTAAAATCAAAGAAAGATATTGTTAAAATTGGATGAATTAGCTAAAATCAGGAAAGATGTGGAAAGCTTTGCCCAGGAGATATCAAGAGAGTTCTACCTGCAGGGCGCCGGTCTGAAACAGGAAGTAAATTTCAACAAAATATACGATAAACGGCCCTTATTATTCACAAACGAGAACCTCGGTAAGATACAATCAGCTCTGAAAAATAATTGCAGTAACAGGAACGAGTTAAGGAGGCTTAGATTTTTCAATGAAGCTTTTTACGGCGAAATAATGGGCAGTCTGACGCGCGACCATGTATCCCAATACTATCAAACTGAAGCCACAGGGAAGATCACTTTCGAAAATAACAAATGCGTATCATACCGCGGCGCAATGGTCGAACTGCTTAATGAAAAATCACGAAGCAGAAGAGAGGACCTCAAAAACGCGCTGGACGAATTCACAAATAAAAAAGTTAACCCGATCCTGGAGAGCATTTTCAATATCGAGAGAAATTACGTGAATGAAATGGGCTTTCCGGATAAGATAGAGATGTTCCGCAGGCTTTCAGGAATCGATCTTTATTCTCTTGATAAAGTTATGCAGAGATTCCTGGAGGAAACGGAAGATGTTTATGTTAAAGAACTCTCAAAGCTCGCTAAAGAAAAACTAGGGCTGAGAATCGACGAATTGAAGAAGCACGACTTGTTATTTCTGACAAAAGGAAATCAGTTTGACTGTATGTTCCCTAAAAATGCAATGATCGATAAGATCGCAGCATTTGTAAGAATGATGGGAATAGATATAAGCGGAAGCGATAATATTGTGTTTGACCTGGAAGCGAGAGAAAATAAATCGCCCCGCGCATTTTGCTCGCCTGTAAGAATCCCGAATGAGGTGTATCTTGTTATTTATCCTAAGGGCGGGGAAGACGATTATACGTCTTTCCTTCATGAACTAGGACATGCGCTTCACTTTGCGCATATTGACGATAAACTTGAATTTGAGTTTAAATGGTATGGCGATAATTCGGTGACAGAAGGATTTGCGATGACGTTTGATCATATGACAATGAATGAAAATTGGACAAAAAGCGTTCTTGGATTTGACTCTGCCGACAACCCGGAATATTTTTCACACCGAATGATGAACGAATTGATAATGCTCAGAAGGTACGCGGCTAAGATACATTATGAAATAAAACTTAATGCCGGCCGGTCGCTTGACGGGAAACGGGAATTGTACAGCTCTGTTTTTGAAAGCGCCACAAAAATAAAACACTCCCCGGAGAATTATCTTAACGATGTAGACCCTAATTTCTATTGCGCAAGATATTTAAGGGCGTGGATGTTCCAGGCAGGAATGCATAAAAATATGGCGTCAAAGTTCGATGAAAACTGGTTTGAAAAACCCGATGCCGGAAGTTTCCTGAAAGAATTATGGAGCATAGGGCAGAAATACAATGCTGACGAGATCGCGGAGCAAAACGGATGGGATGATCTATCGATAAATCCGCTTAGCGAAAACATAATGAAATATTTGTTAAATTAAATTCCATTGCATCAATGGCGTTAAATTTCAATAAGTTTACAATCAAAGCGCAGGAAGCGATCCAGGCAGCCGGAGAAATTGCCGCTTCGTATTCTAACCAGCAAATTGAGCCGGAGCATGTTTTTGCTGCGCTCATTCAGAATGATGAGAGTATAATTGTTTCAATTTGCAAGCGCATTGGCCTGGATATAGGATATTTAAAGATAAAAGCTTCCGGTCAAATTGAGAAGCTTCCTAAAGTTTCATCGGTTACTTCTTCTAATATTTACATGTCAAACGGACTTCAAAGGGTATTTGATGAGTCGGTGAAAATTTCCGGGCAACTTAGAGACGAATATGTAAGTGTGGAACACATCTTTATCGCAATAGCGGAATCCGATTCAGAGATAGGGAAGTTCCTGAGAGAACAGGGGATAAACAAAGAGTCGATATTTACAGCTCTGAAAGATATAAGGGGAAGCCAGAGAGTTACGTCGCAGGATCCCGAGCAGACATACCAGTCGTTAAAAAAATACGGAAGGGACCTCAACCAGCTTGCTAAACAGGGAAAACTTGACCCGGTTATCGGCAGGGAAGAGGAGATAAGAAGAGTGCTCCAGGTTTTATCAAGAAGAACGAAGAATAACCCGATACTTGTAGGGGAACCGGGAGTGGGAAAGACTGCCATAGCCGAAGGACTGGCTTTCAGAATTGTCAACGGCGAAGTTCCTGAAAATCTTAAGAGTAAAATAGTTATTGCGCTTGATATGGGCGCCCTGATAGCAGGCACTAGCTACAGAGGGCAGTTTGAAGAACGCGTTAAAGCGGTAGTTAATGAAGTTAAGCAGAGCGAAGGCGAAGTAATTTTATTTATAGACGAGATCCACACGCTTGTTGGCGCCGGTAAGACCGAAGGCGCAATGGATGCCGCCAACATTCTGAAGCCTGCGCTTGCCAGGGGCGAACTGCATTGTATAGGCGCTACTACGCTGGATGAATACAGGAAGTATATCGAAAAAGACCCCGCTTTGGAAAGAAGATTTCAGCCCGTTGTGGTCGACGAACCCTCTGTTGAAGATACTATTTCTATTCTACGCGGACTTAAGGAAAAATATGAGGTTCATCACGGCGTAAGGATCACTGATTCAGCCATTGTTGCCGCCGCAACTCTTTCTTACAGGTACATCACCGACAGATTCCTTCCTGATAAAGCGATCGATTTAATAGATGAAGCTGCAAGCAAATTGAGAATAGAAATAGACTCAATGCCCGAAGAACTTGATATAGTTGAGAAGAAAATTAAACAGCTCGAGATAGAAAGGGAAGCCCTGAACAGGGAAATTTCTAAATAAGAAGCTTGCTTATATTATCACAAGCTTTATTTATTGTTCGGAAGTTTTCTTTTTCTTTTTGTTATAAACGGGCAAAGTAAAAAAGAAAGTAGCGCCCTTGCCCACTTCAGATTCAAACCAGATCTTCCCGCCATGTTTTTCAATCACGCGTTTGCATAGCGCCAAACCTATTCCGGAACCCGGATATTTCTTATGGTCGTGTAATTTCTGGAAGACTATAAATATTCTTTCGGAGAACCATTGTTCGATCCCAATGCCATTATCTTTTACTGCGAACTGCCACATATCGTTTTTCTTCTCGGCCGAAATTACTATCTGCGGCGTTCCTTCTCCCTGGTATTTTATAGCGTTGCCCATGAGGTTCTGAAATACCTGAGTGATCTGAAGCGAATTTCCCCAGATCTCAGGAAGAGTGAACTGCTTGATCTTAGCCTTAGAGTCTTTAATAGCGATTTCAAGGTTTGCTGTAGCGTCCTTTACCGCCGCGTTGCAGTCGACAACTTCCATAACGGCTCTTTCGGAGCCAACCCTTGAGTACATCAGGAAGTCGGTAATAAGCCTGTACATCCTGATAACTCCCTCGTCCGCTGATTGAAGCACGTCTGCAGTTTCAGCGTCAAGTTTGCCCTTGGATTTTTTGTTCAAAAGTTCAATTAAAAACTGGATCGTCTTTAGCGGTTCCTGCAGGTCGTGCGATGCTGCGTATGAAAATACGTACAGCTCTTCATTTGACAGCGCAAGCTCTTCGGCATAGCGCCTCAGTTCTTCTTCAACTTTCTTTTTAAAAGTAATATCTCTTGCTATTGTTGAAGCGCCGGTTATAATTCCGGATTCTTCGATTATAGGCGACACAGTAATAGAAACGTCTATAATAGAATTGTCTTTTCTGAGTCTTTTGGTCTCGAACGAATCTACCTTCTCGCCTTTTGCAATTTTTTCAAGCAGGAATGTCCCTTCCTGTTTTTTTTCAGGGGCGTATATAATATCTATGTTGCTTCCAAGCGCTTCTTTCTCAGTATAACCATAAAGCCTTTCCGCTCCGGGATTCCATCTTTGGAGAAGCCCGTCAAGATCGGTAGAATATATTGCATCGTATGAGTTAAGAACGATCGATGCAAGCTGCGACTTAAGCTCTTCGTTCTTCTTTCTTTCCGAGATATCCCTGATTATTGTTATTATGTGCGGTATTGCGTGATACGAAACCGGTGTCGAGGCGACGTTTACGTCTATATAAGTAGCGTCTATTCTTCTTAATACTATATCAAGCGCAGGCACCCTTTTCATATATTTCGACATCTCTTCGATCCTGTTCAGTACTTTGTCCTTAAACGAAAAATGTACAAAATCAGCAACATGCCTGCCCGTTATATCTTCTTCGGTTTTAGCCCTAAGCAGATCTACGCCGGCCTGGTTAACGAATATTATGTTGCCTTCTTTGCTTATAACAACTATAGCGTCCGGCGACAGGTCGACAGTGCTTTTCAGCCTGTTCACATTATCCTGCAGCTCTTCAATATCTTTGCCCCTGAGCTCGATCTCTTCCTTTGCTTCGCGCCATCTTCTTCTCGAGAAAATTGCAAACGCTATTCCAAACAAAGCAAGCACGAACAGAAGTTCGACTATTCTGAATCCTTCCGGGTTCGCGGCGATGGTCCTGAGCGTTTCAAAAAAATTAAGCAGAGATGAAGCTACCAATATCACTATAATGATCGAGAAAATAGTGATAATGTCTTTTAAGTCGCTTAGCTGTTTTTTATTTGGATTTTCGCTGCTCATCTTTTATGCGCTTGTACTCTTTTCTGTATTGGTATATCTCATAAATTGTTTTGAGTATGATAGATGGCCTCGCCGCCGTTGAAATGCCGTCAACACGCGGAAGGTGAGTTACGCTTAACTCGGTAGATGAATATCCAAGCAGGTGCGCTTTGATCAGAATTTCTGCATCTATGAAAGCGTCTTTAGTAGAGACGGTTATCTTATCGAACAAGTCTCTTTTAATGATCTTAAAAGCGCAATCTATATCGATGTAATCGATATCAAACGCCCATTTCAGAATTTGATTATATACAAAGCTTGTTACTTTCCTGTAAGCTGAATACTGTTTCTGCTTCCTGTATCCAACCACCATGTCGCTGTACGGGACAAGGGCGACGAACTTTTTCAGTTCTTCAAGGTCGAACTGGTTATCCCCGTCGGTATAAAACACGTAATCAAATTTCGCGGAAACAAATCCCTCAAGCAAAGTCGCTCCGTAACCCTTGTTCTTCTCATGGTGTATAACTTTCACTTTGGCGTGCTTTGCGGCGAGCGCATCAGCGACTTCCGCGGTCTTATCGGGGCTGCCGTCTTCGATTATAGTAACTTCATAATCTTTAAGCTCCATTTCATTAAGAACCTCAACAGCTTTATCGACTACCTTTCCGATGTTTTTTTCATCATAGTAAGCGGGAAAAAAAACCGACAAAGTTACGTCTTTATTCGTCGTCAAATATATATCTCCATGTATTTTTCAGAGCAGTATCAAAATTTGTTTCAGGCGACCATTTAAGATACTTCTTAGCAAGCGAATTATCAAGAATATTAACTTTAACGTCAAATTTACGCGACGGCAGATATTTAACGACAAAATCAATGCCAAGAGACCTTCTGAATCTGCTTAGTATCTGGTTAATTGAAAGTCCCTTTCCTGCGCTGATATTAAATGTCCGGTAATGGCCGTGGTATTTTAAAGCTTTAGGAATTGCCTTCACGCCGTCTTTTATATAGAAAAAATCTCTGATATTTCTTCCGTTACCCCAAATTTCAATTGGCTCGCTGTTTTTTATTTTATACAATAAGCTGGCAATTAAACCCTGTCCCAGGTGCGGATTCTGTCTCTCGCCGAATGGGTTTGAAAATCTGAGAATTGTGTAATCCAGCCCCTTTAAATTTCTGTATAGTTCAAAATATTTTTCGATAGCAAGTTTTATTATGCCGTACGAACATGTTGGATTAGTTGGATGGTTTTCGTTTATAGGCGCCTTTACCGGGTCGCCGTATATAGTCCCTCCTGAAGAAATGAATATTACTTTTTTAATATGCTGTTTAACGCATTCATCAAGAAGAATTAACGACGATACAAGATTGGTCTCAATATCATAGTATGGATTCAGGTTCGATGACGCGGGTAAAGTTGAACTTACCAGGTGAATTACGTAATCTTTTCCTTTCAGCGATTTTACAATGTCAATTTTGTTATTAAAGTCGCCCTCAATGAATTTGACCTTATCAATGATATGTTCGATGTTCTTCATCGAAGAGTTTATCTTATCGAACACAGTTACGCTGTACCCGTTTTCTAAAAGGCATTCGGCAATATGCGAACCAATGAACCCGGCGCCTCCGTATATTATGCAGTTATCTTTCATCGTTAAATAGTTATTGCTTTTCGAAGATATACGAACCGAACCTTCTATCGTTTGATACGATCTGTTTCAGCAGTTTATAATCCGCTGAGTCTTTTTCTATTGTTTCAAGTTTCACGTCATTCTGGAATTCGGGCCTGTAGCTATAATGCGAGTCCCAAATGACAATTGTTCCTTTCGGGGCTGCGGCAAGCTCTTTTGAATCGAGTTTTTTAAAAGTCAGGGGATTGGTTCTGTAAGACGGCGAATAGAATTGTATCATAGTATGATTGGATAACTTTTCTCTCGCGTCTAAGCCGCTTATGCCTGATACATAATCCGAAGTTTCTTTGACGGCTACGTTCTCAGGCGATAGCTTGCGGGGTTGCACTCCGAAATATAAATGAAGCGCTGCAAGTATCACAAGCGTTATGGATAATTTATTCAGGTAATTGAATTTTGAATTTGACCATAGGGCCGCCGATAAACCGAGGAACAATATTACGAATATTAATTTCGTATAATCAGTTTGGTCAAGAAGTATAAATCCGTCTGTCGCTTTAGAAAGAAACAATAATACCAGCAAAGCGAATATCCCGGTTATATAATAATTTATTTTTTTAAACCCGCTATCAGCCAGATTGTTCAAACCGACCGTTGCAAAGAAAGCGCATATCGGAGATATATGCAGAAGGTAACGCCAGTTGCCGGGGTTTGGCCCGTCATTTATCATTGTCAGCATTTGAGTTATGAATATGATAACAAAGATGACGTAAAATAAAAAATAATCAGATATATATTTCTTATAGTTTTTGATGTCTTTAAAGAATCCGAAAAATCCTAGCAGGAATAACGAAAGACAAACAGGTCCTACTATAAAAACATAGACTTTGAAATAATGCATGAGTCCCTGCGACTTATAGTTCAATCCCGCAACAGCCCGCATCTCAGTGATAATATAAAGTATGTCGCCCGTTTTAAGATAACCCAGAATAGTATATATAACGGGGAAGATTGCTAAGGCAATTATATCTTTGTATCTCCTATCCCTGATAAATAAGATCGCCATTACGATCATCAGCAAAGCGCTTTCCTGCCTGACCGTAAATATGAATCCAAGAAGAGTTGCGCTTAAGAAGAACTTTTCTTTTTTGTATAGGATTAAAAATAAAACAAAACAAAAAGATGTAAAAATCTCTGAATAAGACCTGAAAGAAAGTTCAAGAAACATAGGCTGCGTTGCAAGCAGCAGCGCGCCTATTGCCGCGTAATTGATCTTGTATGTCTTGAGGAGAACATAAGTTAGGTATACAGTTGATGCGGATATAAGCGAATTGACCAGAAGCACATAATTATATCCAAAATATGCTGGCACGACTAAAAATATCTTATACCCCGGTTTTGCAAAATTGCCGAGTACAACCGCCGGGTCATGCCAGAAGTTTATCATGTTGATGTACTGGGCAATTTCGTCATCCTGGTAAAATCCGACCGAAACATTTTTATACATGAAGTATAAGATTGTCAGAACAGGAATAACGAGCCAGAAATACTTTGAAACTAATTCATCTATAGGTTTTGCAGAGTTTACGGATTTACCCGATTTAACCGGCTGCGCGGCCTTATCTTTGCTTTTGGCGCTCAATATTTAAACAATAGAAAATTGATGTTTTTTTTACAATATTACGTTTATCTTACTTTGAATCAACGAAGTTATGAATTTTTTTATAACAATTAAACTGCAAACTTCACCCCTGTAAGCGTGATAAAATTAAACAGATGAGGTGAGATAATACCGGTATATGGCAAAAGAGAAAAAGGAAAACCCGACGCTTTTAAGATTAAAAGACATTGAGAAAGAAATTGCAGAACTTTCGACGGAGCGGGATGAGCTTAAAGCTCACTGGCTGCTTGAAAAGGAGTTAATTTCCGGAATAAGGGCAATGAAAGGCGAAGCGGAAAACCTGAAGATGGAGGCTGATAATTTTGAGAGGCAGGGCGATCTTGGCAAAGTAGCTGAGATCCGATATGGCAAGCTTATAGAACTCCAAAAAAACATTGAAGAGAAATCAGGCAAGCTTAACGAGCTTCAGAAGACAAGGAAGATGCTGAAGGAAGAAGTCGATGCAGAAGATATTGCCGAGATAGTGGCAAAATGGACCGGCATTCCTGTTACAAAAATGCTGGAAGGAGAAAGAGAGAAGCTTCTGCTTATTGAAGCTAATTTGCATAAACGTGTCATTGGGCAGGATGAAGCAATAAGCGCAGTTGCAAATGCGATTCGCCGCAGCCGCGCAGGGTTGCAGGATACAGCACGTCCCATTGGTTCGTTCATTTTCCTTGGAACGACCGGCGTGGGTAAAACCGAACTCGCTAAAGCGCTTGCTGTATTTTTGTTTGATGATGAGCATAACATGATAAGAATTGATATGAGCGAATACATGGAAAAGTTTTCAGTTAGCCGTTTGATAGGCGCGCCGCCGGGATATGTGGGCTATGAAGAAGGCGGCCAGCTAACCGAAGCTGTAAGACGCAAACCATACAGCGTTGTTTTATTGGATGAAATTGAAAAAGCGCATCCTGACGTGTTTAATATATTGCTTCAGGTGTTGGACGATGGTATGTTGACTGATTCGCAGGGAAGAACGGTTAATTTTAAGAACACGATTATTATTATGACTTCTAATCTTGGCTCGCATTTGATAATGGAACGTCTGCAAAGTATTACAGGTGAAAATCGAGATTCTGTTTTATATGAGCTGCGTGAGAATTTATTTGAAATGCTTAGAGCCAACATAAGGCCCGAGATACTGAATCGAATTGATGAAATAATAATGTTCAAGCCGCTTATGGATACAGAGCTAAGACAGATTGTTGATATTCAGCTTCAGAAAATTATAGAAATGCTTGAGAAGAACAACGATATTAAACTTACAGTAAGCGATGATGCAAAAGACTGGCTTGCTAAACTTGGATATGATATAACTTTTGGAGCCCGTCCATTAAAGCGAACTATACAAAACCATGTTACAAACGCGCTTGCTGAAAAAATCCTTTCAGGCGAAATTCTTCCAGGCGATAAAGTGACCGTTACAGTAACAGATTCCGGGAAGTTTGAGTTTAAGAAAAAGTAAGAAATTTTGGCTTAAATCTAAACCCTATTGCGTTTTATCATGTTTAAACATGACAAAAATCATAGTAATCCTTAAACTTATATATTATAATTGTACTGTAATTTCATGAATTAACTATTGTTCAATTTACACCTTATCCGGAGGCTATCATGAAGCCGATTATTTTTGCAGTATTCATATTTCTTTCTTCACACTTGCAATTATATCCACAGAATATTATAACAAGTTATCCGCTAAAAGTTGGAAATGTATTTGTATTTAAAAGGGTTTCGTATAATTCTTTTCCATATGAATATGACTCATCATATGAAAGGTCAGTGATTACAAAAGATACTGTTGTAAATTCCAAAAGATATTTTAGCATATACAATTATCCATTTTATTTTATGCAATCATTTTTGTTCAGATTTGACACAGTTAATGGAAGATTTATAAAATATGATCCAAGTGTGAACTGTCGCAATTTCATTAAAGAGTCTTTGATGGATAGTCTATGGGTAAGTTTAAATGACAGCGTTCATTTTTGTTCTGTTTATTTGAATAAATGCTCTGATACTAATAGTGTTTTTAAATTTGGCATTTCATGTTTTGCCCGGAAAGTTTTCTACTCGTTTGAAGCAGGCATTCACTACAGTTATGATACGAAAGTTTATGCAAGCAAATTTGGTTTATTAGAATATGAATCTGGAGGTGGAGGTGTAACGGGAAATGGTTGGACGAAGTATACGCTTGTGGGCTGTTTGATAGATAATGTTTTATATGGTGATACAACTAACTATATAAGAATCCAAAAATTTTCTCTTTCCCAAAATTATCCCAATCCATTTAATCCTTCAACAAAGATAAAGCTTGATATTCCTAAAGCATCATTTGTTAAATTGATTATTTATGATGAACTTGGGCGGGAAGTCGTAACCTTGGTAAATGAAGATATGAAAGCAGGGACTTTTGAAGCAGATTGGGATGCATCAAATTATTCCAGCGGGATCTATTTTTACCGAATAATCTCAGAAGGATTCTCAGATACAAAGAAAATGGTACTTTTGAAATAGAAAATCTATATTTCTCAAAATTTCTAATAATTTTAATATTTTAAGGATATCTTCTTCATCTTTTTTAGGATCCTGCCGGAATTCGTTAACATATTTATGTAATTTATACATGTTTAAAAGGTATACAAAAATACGTTTTATGTATTATAATGAATTAATAACTTAAATAATGATACAAAGTTTCAAAATCAACAGGAGGCAACAAAATGAAAAACATTTTACTTTTCGCTTCGGTCTTGATTATACTGTTCGCACCCGATCTTAAATCGCAGTGGTTCATTCAGAATTCCGGAAATGCAAATAACTTCAGCGCTCTTTGGGCAGTGGACGCAAATACTGCATATGCGACCACGCAGTATGCATTATACAAAACTTCCAACGGCGGCGCGTCGTGGTTTGTTAATTTAAGCTACTCAGCTTACTTTGACGATGTTGAATTTGTAAATCCAAACACAGGTTACTGCATTGGCAGAGCCAGTGGAGGTTCACACCTGTTTAAAACTACAAATGCCGGGACCGGTTGGTTTGTTATCAGCAATATACCTGTTCTTTACAAGTGTTCTCTGAGTTTTTTGAACGCTAACACAGGGGCGGTTGCTACTTTCGCCGGCGTTTACCAAACCACTGACGGAGGACTTACCTGGTTCAATAATCAAGGCGGTCCTGATTATTTTACTGATGTTGCTTATGTCTCGCCTGATTCCATTTGGGTAACAACTGATGTTGGAAATTTAGAAAGATCTGTAACGGGTGGCGCTTTATGGCAGGGTGTTGGTATAAGCTACGGGAGCCCACAACACGGGTGTTTCTTCCTGAATAACAATACAGGATGGGTTGTTACAAGTAATGGCGGGGTATATAAGTCCACAACTGCCGGCTGGATACCATGGGTAAATCATCCAGTTGGTATCGCAGGGTGTGAGTTGGATGGCGTATATTTTTATGACGAAATGACTGGCTGGGTATGCGGCTGCAATGGTAGTATTCACGGTACAACTGATGGAGGCCTGACATGGACACAGCAGTCAATAGGCACAACTTCCAAACTGGTTGATATTAAATTTGTAAATGCTTTGACCGGCTGGGCAGTTGGCGAGTCGGGAAGGATATTGAATACGACTAACGGCGGAGTTAGCCCCAATGGTATTGAGCCGGTATCAAATGAATTACCTGATAAATTTCAGCTCAGTCAAAATTATCCTAATCCTTTTAATCCAACTACTAAAATAAAGTTTGATATTGCATTTGCCGGCCCAGTGAAGATATCGGTATTTGATGTTCTGGGGAGAGAGATTTCGGTTCCGCTGAATGAAATTCTTAATCCCGGAAAATATGAAATAAATTTCGATGGCTCGGATATTCCAAGCGGAATTTATTATTACAGGATAACCATTAACAGCTCAGATAAATCTCTAACGCATAATTTTACTGATACAAAGAAAATGGTTTTATTAAAATAACAGTAATTGGTATTTGATTTAAATTTCGCAATATTAATACAGCGGATGCAATAAAATCATAAGGAGTTTTATAAAATGAAAAAAAATATATTTTGCGTTACAATATTATTCCTGCTTATCAATCCGGTTCTATGGTCGCAATGGTTTCCGCAGCATTCAGATTTTCCACTTACTTCGCCGTATTTTTCGCTTTGGGCGATTGATACGAACACAGCTATTGTAGGTACGATCTATTACGGTGTCCGGACTTCAAACGGCGGGACGAATTGGGTATATAACCTGAACCCTTCCGGGTATATTGATGATTATTATTTCATCAACTCTACAACTGGTTTTATGGTTGACCGGGAAGGTTACCCATCAGGCTCAAGATTATATAAGAGTACCAATGCAGGTTTAAGCTGGGACACTCTTCCTCATCTCCCGGTCCTAAGTTCATATTCGCTTAGCTTCAATGACGTCAATACCGGGTATGCATCTACTTTAGGCGCGGTTTACAAAACAACAAACGGAGGTTTCAGCTGGGTTAATACTTATACAGAATTAACAAACGTGCAGAAGATATTTTTCGTTGATGCGAATACCGGGTGGGGGATAACTGATATTGGCAATGTTATTAAAACTACAAATGGCGGCGGCTTCTGGGATATTACAACCGTTGACCCGGGCAATTCTCTTAATAATCTTTTCTTTATCAACGGCAATACCGGCTGGATAGCCGGCAGCAACAGCTCGGTTTACAAATCAACTAACAATGGCTGGAGTCCATGGGTAGACCACCAGATTGCTCTTCCGACCTGCGAATTAGACGCGGTTTATTTTGCTAATGATATGACTGGCTGGGTTACGGGCTGCAATGGCAGTATTCACAGAACAACTGACGGCGGCATAACATGGATCCAGCAAACTATTGGCGCGACTACAAGACTTTACAGAATCCAGTTTGTGAACGCATTAACCGGATGGGCGGCAGGCGAAAGCGGAGTAATATTACATACGACAAACGGTGGAGTAAGTCCAAACGGTATTCAGCCGATTGGTAACTCGATCCCTAAACAGATTTCATTGTCTCAGAATTATCCGAATCCGTTTAATCCGGCTACAAAGATCAGGTTTGATATTCCAAAAGAATCATTAGCAAAAATTGAAGTATATGACGTAAGCGGCAGAACAGTAGATATTATAGTAAATGAAAACCTAAAAGCGGGGACGTATCAGGTCGATTTTAATGGAAACTCGCTTGCCAGCGGTGTTTATTATTACAGGTTAACAGCTGGAGATTTTGTTGAAACAAAGAAGATGATTCTTTTAAAATAAAGGTATTCGGCGGTATTTCAAAGAAATTTCAAAGGGGCGGGCAAAACCGCCCCTTTTGGTATGCGTAGGCGTTGTTTAAACCACGAACTTCTTAACTTTTCTTAACTATACCCAAAATAAATAACTTAGCTTACCAGTTTCCATAATTCCGTACATTGACATTAACTCACGTTTTTGCTATATTTGTATTCTGTGCCGCGATTTTTCCATTCAAATTTAGCACAATTTTAAGTTTTTCTTAATTTTAAGGATAAGTATTTTCCAAATCGTATAGATAGATGGCATTAAAGAAATTAAAACCGATGACCCCGGCAACGAGGTATTACACAATTTCTTCTTTCGAAGAAATTACCAAGTCGACGCCGGAAAAATCTCTGCTGAAGCCGCTGAAGAAATCCGGCGGAAGAAACAACACCGGAAGGATTACATCAAGAAGGCGCGGCGGCGGACATAAAAGAATGTACAGGCTTATCGATTTCAAAAGAGAAAAAATTGGTATCGAAGGCAATGTTGAAACAATTGAATATGATCCGAACAGGACGGCAAGAATTGCGCTTGTGAAATATACAGACGGCGAGATAAGATACATTGTCGCTCCTGATAGTTTAAAAGTCGGCGCTACTATAATAGCCAGCGATGACGCTGATATCCAGCCGGGCAACACAATGCCGATCGCTAAAATACCGTTGGGCACATTTGTCCATAACGTTGAGCTAAAGCCCGGTAAGGGCGGCCAGCTTGCAAGAAGCGCAGGCAGCTCGTGCATAGTGGTATCAAAAGAAGAAAACTATACGCAGGTTAAGCTTCCTTCAGGCGAAGTAAGAATGATATTGAATACATGCAAAGCTACAATTGGCGTTGTAAGCAATCTTGAACATGAGAACATCAGCTACGGAAAAGCCGGCAGAATGAGATGGCTTGGCAGAAGGCCTAAAGTAAGAGGAGTTGCTATGAACCCTGTCGACCATCCAATGGGCGGCGGCGAAGGAAAAACATCAGGCGGCGGGCACCCGGTCAGTCCGTGGGGAATTCCTGCAAAAGGGTATAAGACAAGAAAGAAAAAGAATACTTCAAACAAGTTTATTGTAAAGAGAAGAAAATAAATTTCTAATAAATGCCAAGATCATTAAAAAAAGGTCCTTACGTAGATTACAAGCTTTTTCTGAAAGTAGAAGCTTTGAACAAAGCAAATCAAAAAAAAGTAATTAAGACCTGGTCGCGCTCAAGCACTATTACTCCTGATTTTGTGGGGCACACATTTGCGGTTCATAACGGGAACAAGTTCGTTCCTGTATTCGTAACTGAAAACATGGTGGGTCACAAACTTGGAGAGTTCTCGCCCACGAGGATATTCAGGGCTCACGCAGGACACAGGAAGGAAGAACCGGCAAAAGCATAGAGTATGGAAGCAAAAGCAGTTAAAAGATACATTCAGAGTTCACCGAGAAAAATGAGGCTTGTAGTTGACCTCGTTAGGGGAAAATCAATAAAAGAAGCTTTAAGCATTCTTCATTATTCACCCAAACATGCGTCCAAAGTAATTGAGATGACTATTAAGTCGGCGGTATCAAATCTATCGGGTAAGTTGGATACCGGCAGGGTTGATGAAGGCGACGTGTTTGTCAAAACGATCTTTGTGGATGGCGGACCGGTATTAAAAAGGATGCTTCCCGCTCCTCAGGGCAGGGCATTCAGGGTAAGGAAACGTTCGAACCATTTGACGGTAATAGTATCAGAGAAACAATAATTTATACAATTTTTTCAGCAACACTTTAAGGAGTAATTTTTGGGACAGAAAACACATCCGATCGGTTTCAGGTTAGGTGTAATACATAACTGGGATTCCAGCTGGTATGACGATAAGAGCTTTGCTTTGAAGCTTAAAGAAGATTCGATGATCAGAAACTATGTAAAGAACAGGTTTGATAACGCAGGAATCTCAAAAATCGAAGTAGAAAGAACCGTAAAGAAAATTACTTTAACAATCCATACTTCAAGGCCCGGGTACGTAATCGGGAAGAGCGGAAAAGAGATAACTCACCTTGAAGGCGAGTTAAAGAAAATTACTAATAAAGAAATTAAAGTGCTTGTCACAGAAATAAAAAAGCCGGAATTAGACGCATACTTAGTAGCTGAAAATGTTGCGAACCAGATATCTAACAGGGTATCATACAGAAGAGCTATTAAGACCGCCATGGCTTCATCAATAAGGATGGGAGCTGAAGGCATAAAAGTTTATGTTGGCGGCAGGTTGAACGGCGCTGAAATAGCGAGAAGCGAACAGTTTAAGGAAGGCAGAATTCCTTTGCAGACCTTAAGAACAAATATTGATTATGCGAGTCTTGCCGCATCTACAATTTATGGTAAGATCGGCGTTAAGGTTTGGATCTGCACCGGCGACAAGCTCGGCAGAAAATAACAAAGATTAAAATTTTTATCGGAAGGATAGTTGACTTATGGCTTTAATGCCGAAAAGAGTAAAGTACCGTAAAGCTCACAGGGGAAGAAGAGCCGGTAAAGCTACAAGAGGAAGTTCAATTGCTTTCGGGAACTTTGGATTAAAAGCGATGGAACCCGCATGGATAACGCAGAGACAGATCGAAGCAGCGAGGGTAGCTATAACGAGGCAGATGAAGAGGGACGGGAAAGTATGGATAAGGATATTCCCTGATAAGCCATTTACAAAGAAACCTCTTGAAACACGTATGGGTAAAGGAAAAGGCGCCCCGGAATTCTGGGTAGCGGTAGTTAAGCCCGGTACAATAATGTTTGAAGTCGGGGGCATAGGGCAGGTAATTGCCGCCGAAGCTATGAGGCTAGCCTCACACAAGCTTCCTATAAAAACGAAGTTTGTTGTAAGACACGATTATCACGAATAATATCAACATCATAACATGAAAATTTACGAAATAAGAACTTTAAGCACGGCTGACCTGAATAACAAGCTGAAAGAAGAAAGCGAAGGTTTAGAGAACCTGAATTTTCAGAAAACGCTTGGGCAGCTTGAAAGCTACAAGAGCATTAAGAATACGAAAAAGCTTATTGCAAGGATACATACAGTGCTAAAAGAACGGGAATTATCAGATAAAAAGGATAAATAAATTAACACATGAGCGAGAATTTATCACAAACGGCGGATACGCAGCCACAGACAGTGGATACATCATCACAAACGGTGGATACGCCGGCAGTAGAAAATAAGACTCCTGATACATCTTCGGAAAATTCCGTGAAGCGCGGAAGAAGAAAGACCCGTATAGGCAAGGTAGTCAGCAATAAAATGGATAAGAGCATTATTGTAGCCATTGAAAGGAAAGTAAAACATCCTATCTACAAGAAATATTTTAAGAAGACTACAAAATTTATGGCTCATGACCAGAATAATGTTGCCAGTATTGGCGATCTGGTAAAGATAATGGAGACCAGGCCGCTTAGCGCAAGAAAAAGATGGAGACTCGTAGAAATAGTTGAAAAAGTTAAATAGTTCAAACTAACAAAACACATACCAGGCAAATAATAAAATGATTCAGGAAGAAACAAATTTAGTGGTAGCCGATAATTCAGGGGCTAAAAAGGTCAGATGCATCAGGGTGCTTGGCGGCACCGATAGAAGGTACGCTGGCGTGGGCGATCTGGTTGTAGTTTCAGTTAAGACTGCAATCCCGGGAGGAACGGTAAAAAAAGGGGAAGTTTCAAGAGCGGTTATTGTAAGGACCAAAAAAGAAACGAGAAGAAAAGACGGATCATATATCAGGTTTGATGAAAATGCGGCAGTTTTGATAAACAATGAAAACGAGCCCAAGGGAACTAGGATCTTCGGCCCGGTTGCAAGAGAGTTAAGAGAAAAACAATTTATGAAAATTATTTCTTTGGCCCCGGAGGTATTATGAATATCAGACTAAAGAGAAATGACAAAGTAAGAGTCATATCAGGAAACCATAAAGGGAAAGAGGGCAAAATCCTCAAGGTCTACCGCGAGAAATACCGCGTTATTGTAGAAGGCGTAAACATTATAAAACGCCATACAAGGCCTAACCAAAAGAATCCACAGGGCGGAATTTCACAGAAGGAAGCCCCGATACAGATTTCTAATGTTATGCTGATAGATCCAAAGGCTAATGATATCAGCAGGATAGGAATGCAGATAATTACAGATGATAAAGGCAAGAAGAAAAGAATGAGATACGGCAAAAAGAGCGGCGAAATAATAGTAAGTTAAAATATTTAGAGTTTAGTAATAATATTTATAAATGGCTAAGACAGAAAAAAAAGTAGAAAAAGAAGCTAAGCAGCCTGACACAAAAGGCAAAAAAGGCGCGGGGAAGAAGCCTGAAGCGAAAGCAAAAGAAAAAGAAGTTTTTGTTGAAGAAAAAGTCCCGGTCCGCATGCAGGAATTTTACAGGAAAGAAGTTGTTCCTGAGCTTTCCAAATTATTCAGTTATAAGAACGCTCTTGAAGTTCCTATGCTTGAGAAGATATGCATTAACATAGGCGTAGGCGCAGCAACGCAGGATCCTAAGCTTATTGACCCGATCGTTAAGGACCTGGAAAATATTGTTGGACAAAAAGTTGTTGTTACTAAAGCCAAGAAATCGGTTTCTAACTTCAAGCTTCGCGAAGGAATGAAAATTGGCTGCAAAGTAACGTTAAGAAAAGCAAGGATGTATGAATTCCTTGACAGGCTTATAAATGTGAGCATTCCGAGGATCAGGGATTTCAGGGGAGTGCCTGATAAAGCATTTGACGGGCGTGGAAATTATACGCTTGGCGTGAAAGAGCATGCGATATTCCCGGAAGTAAACATAGATAATGTAACCCGCTTGTTCGGAATGGATATCACTTTTGTTACTTCCGCTAAAACAGACGACGAGGCGCGCGAATTGTTGAGAGCTTTTGGAATGCCGTTCATAAAAAAACAGGCAGTATAAATTAATTATTAATAGGAGTTAAATTGGCGAAGACCAGTCAAATAGCCAGACAAAATAAGAGACTCAGAATGGTGAGCAAGTTTGCTGAAAAGCGAAAAGAGCTGAAAGAAAAAGGCGATTACGATGCTCTGTCATTGCTTCCTAAAAACAGTAATTCAATAAGGCTTCATAACAGGTGTTCGGTGACGGGCAGAGCGCGCGGATTCTACCGCAAGTTCGGAATGTCAAGGCTTACGTTCAGGCAGCTGGCGCTTGAAGGAAAGATACCCGGAGTAAGAAAAGCAAGCTGGTAATATTTATTAAAGAATAAAATCATAATCAATGTATACCGATCCAATTTCAGATTACCTGACAAGAATCAGGAATGCCCAAAGAGCGAAAAGGAAAACAGTCGAGATTCCCGCTTCTAAAACGAAAGCTAAAATTACGGAAATACTCGCTCAAAACGGTTTTATCGGCGAGTTTAGTTTGGAAGAAACTTCCAACAAGCAGGGAAAGATCATAATAAGATTGAAGTATTACAACAGCGAGGGAGTTATTTTAGGCCTGGAAAGAGTAAGCAGGCCCGGGATAAGAAAGTATCTTGCTAAGGATGAACTACCGAGAGTATTAAATGGCCTGGGCATATCAATTATTTCGACTTCCAAAGGTCTGATGACCGATAAAGAAGCCAGGAAGCTTGGTATTGGCGGTGAAGTTGTATGCAATATTTGGTAATCACAAAGTAAAAAACAAAAATGTCAAGAATAGGCAAGAAACCGGTTAAGATAGCAAGTGGCGTAAAATTAAACGCGGCCGGGCAAAAAATTACTGTTACAGGACCAAAGGGAACTTTGAGTTTGGAAGTTAGTCCGCTAATAAAATTTGAAGTAAACGGAGAAGAAGTTCAGTTTACAAGAAGTTCGGATCTGAAACGAGATAAATCTCTGCATGGGCTTTACGCAGTTCTTCTCAAGAATATGATTACCGGCGTGACCGACGGTTTTTCAAAGAAGCTGGAATTTGTCGGAATTGGTTTCCGCGCTGAAAATAAGAGCGGCAAATTATTTATGAGTTTGGGTTTTTCGCACCCTATTATTTTCTATCCGCCTGAGGGAATTAAGGTTGACCTTCTTTCTGACACATCAATGCAGATATCCGGAATTGACCGGCAGCTTGTCGGGCAGGTTGCTGCGAAGATACGTTCTTTTAAGCCGCCGGAGCCGTATAAAGGCAAGGGAATTAAGTATGAAGGCGAATACATCAGAAGAAAAGCCGGAAAAGCCGCAGCTAAATAAATTTTAATAGATTAAATTTAACATAAAAGTATAATGTCTGTTCAAAACAATCTCACATCAAGAGAGAAAATAAAATACAGGATCAGGAAGAGGATCAAAGGAACCGATCAGAGGCCCAGGCTTGTAATTTTCAGAAGTCTAAGCAATATATACGCCCAAATGATAGACGATATTACCGGAAAGACGATATGCTCGGTTTCAAATATCAGCAAGGATGTTAAAGGTTCTTCTAAAGAAAAGACCTCTAAGTTAGATAAAAGTAAATTAGTTGGCAAGAAAATAGCTGAAAAAGCTCTTGAACTTAATATTAAGAAGGTTGTTTTTGACAGAAACGGATACCTCTATCACGGTAGAGTAAAGGCAGTTGCAGACGCAGCCCGGGAAGCAGGGTTAGAATTCTAATGAAAAATAAGAATATTCTCGGGTCGTCTAATGGCAGGACAGCGCCCTTTGGAGGCGTCGATGGAGGTTCGAATCCTCCCCTGAGAACTGCAAAAGCACAAAATTTTTGAATTATTGTAGATTTTGAATTTTTTTATATTTATATTTGTAAATAGTTTAGGCATTTTTTAATGGCAAAAAAAGTTAAGATAGGCGAATTACAGTTAAAGGATAAACTTGTCTATATCGGCCGTGTAGCTAAGGTAGTTAAGGGCGGAAGAAGATTTAGTTTTACTTCAGTTATTGTTGTTGGTGACGGAAACGGGCATGTAGGTATTGGATTGGGCAAAGCAAATGAAGTTTCCAGCGCAATAGCAAAAGGGTCGGAAGATGCCCGGAAAAACATAGTTTATGTGCCTTTGAGAAAAGGTACATTGCCGCATTCAGTTTTGGGCAAATACGGAGCAGGGAAGGTCCTTTTAAGGCCGGCATCTCCCGGAACAGGTTTGATAGCGGGCGGCGGCGTAAGAGCGGTCCTGGAAGCTGTAGGAATTCAGGATGTTTTAACCAAATCTCTTGGTTCGTCGAATGCTCATAATATGGTCAAGGCAACAATGAACGCTTTGAAGAATATTTTTGATGCAAAAGCGCTTGCTGGCAGAAGAGGCGTTGAAATAACAAAAATTTTTCTTAATTAGGCGATTAGATGGCAAAGATCAGAGTTCAGCAAATAAGAAGCACAATAGACAGGCCAATGGCTCAGAAATTAGTTATCAAAGCTCTTGGTCTTGGAAAAATCAATAAGTCTAATGAATTTAATGATACTCCTCAGATAAGGGGTATGATTAACAAAGTAAAACATTTAGTGCAAGTTTTCACTATATGATCGAAATTATCATGACGGACGTCATCATGTTAAAAGTAGAGAATAGGTGAATATTTTAATCATCATTTAATAACATTATAGGAGGAAAAGTAATGTTAAAGAAACATTTAGTAGTTTTACTGCTATTGGTTATGGCTGTAGGCGCATCCGCTCAGTCAATACCTAGCGGTACTGGTAGGATCGAAGCTTTAGGAAACAGTCCGTATATTCTGGACGCTGCAACAGACATTTCAAACAATCCGGTTTGGACCGGTTATTACCGTAATTATGCATTCGGCGATATCGGAAGAAATGTCATCAGTGATTTTCAGCTTGACGGACAGTATGCCGGTGTTTCATTCGGCGTAAGCAAAAAATTAAGCTTAGGCTTAATTCTTAATAAAAGAAACGATATGTGGAATCTTTTTGACAATGGAA
>CAZMRG010000024.1:0-33797 GCA_964568655.1 uncultured Ignavibacteriales bacterium
TGAAAGCGCTGTATTGTATGACTCTATATGAGATGGTTTGTTGCTCATATCAAGCGTAGACAAAACATGACCCGTTCCGTTGTTGCCGTTTCCGGTCCAGTCATATAATGAAAATGTGCTGCCCTGGCTTGATCTTGTTTGAAAAGTATATGAAAGAACCAACCCGTTGTAAGATCCTGTACCGGGCGCCCCGACAGAAATATAATTCATACTGGCAACTTCAGAAGCAGATAGAGCCCTGTTCCAAATACGGATGTCGTCTAAATAGCCGGGAAAATAAACCTTTGAGTTATCCCAGCCGATTAGCAGCGGTTGCGTATTTGAAATCGGCGCAGCTCCGGCAATAACGCATGTTGTATCAAGTACGCCATTTAGGTAAATCGAGAATCTGTTGCTTGGGTTATCATATACGCATGAAACATGGGTCCATGTATTAAACGGAATATAGGTTCTTGTATTAAGCCTCCAATTGTTGCCTGAGCCAAGAAAGATTCTCATACCGGTTCCATACCAATAAATATACATATCATAACCATTATACTTAGTTATGATAGGCCACGCTACGCCGCCCCCCCATATACAGTTTATCCATGCTTCTTCAGTAAAACTTCCTGTGATATTCAGGGAAGAGGAATTTGGCGTTGAAATGTGGGCGCTGTCAAAGGTATAAACATTATTCAGATAAGCGGCCTGGTTCCAGAACATCTGGGAGTTTGAAGATTTACAAAATATAAGCAAACCTGTTAAACATAAAAAAAGTAAACCAAGGTTTTTCATTTTTAATTTCTTTCTGATTTAAGTTAAAAATATCTTTCGTCTTCAAGTTACTACATCGTTTCAGCGAAACCAAAGAAATATAATTGCTTTTGTTTTTGACTCAATCTCCCGGTTTGAAGGTTTGCTTTAATAATATTGCTGTTTTATATAGAAAACCTCACAATAAAAAAACTAAATGTTTTTAAAATTGCCAAAATAACGAAAGGCTTTTAAGCTGAAATTTTTTTTAGCGAAAGAACGCTTGGATCATCTGTAACCATGTTCTAACCTCTTTATCACACATCTTAACAGTCTTCAAATAATACGGCAACAACTAACGCTTACTTTTGTAATAAAATCAAAGGAGGTTATCATGCCGTTATCTTTTTTAGGTCCAAAAATGTACAGAGCCGTTAATGAAACAGGCGGTACTATTTATATGAATGATGAAAACGAATCAGAAAACGAAGAGTCTGAGACGGAAGAAGAAGAAGTAGAGTCAGAAAATGAAGAGTCAACAGTTGAAGAATCAGAAGAAGAGGAAGAAGAAGAAGAAGACGAAGAAGATTCTAAGTAGTCATAGCCACCCATAGAGCAGCCAATTAATATCATGGGGATAACTTCAAATTGTCCCCCTGATTTATTTTTATATTATCCTCAATAACGCTTCCTCCACTCTATTCACTATATCAACTTTATATACTCTATTAACTCTATACACTCTATCAACTCTATACACTCTATACACTCTATGCACTCTACTCACTCTATACACTCAAAACACTCTATATTTTCAGCCATTTGCAACAATACTGCACAAATCATTGATTATTCCTTAACATAAGCCTATATTTGTAGTCTGTTTCATCCGGAAGGATATTAATTTTGTTAAAAATTTTGACATTTTTCTTTTCCCCGGCTTTATTTCTAATTACATTAATACGGAAATTATAATCGTAAAGGAGATCGCAAGAGTTATATGGGCTTAATGAATAAGCTGCGCGATAAGACGCATATTATATTAATAATACTTGTTGTTGCGTTTTTGGCTACAATAGTATTCGAATGGGGTATGAACTATCTGGGCCTGAAGGGCGAACAAAACGTCCCGCTCGGTTCGGTGAACGGTAAAGATATCAACTATACCGATTTTGAAAACAGGCTGCAGTTTGCGCTTGATCAGCAAAAGCAGCAAGGCGGCGAGGACCCGGATGAAGCTACCATCGGCATGATTAGGGACCAGGTTTGGGACCAGATGGTGACTGAAATTCTGGCTCAGCAGGAAATTGAAAGGCTGGGGATAAGAGTCACTAACCAGGAAATTCTGAACTGGGTTTACAATTCCCCGCAAACTCTGCCCGAACAGATCAGAAAGAATTTTATAGATTCCACTGGACAGTTTAATATGCAGGTATACCAGCAGGCGCTTGCGACTAAAACTCCCGAGGTTACGAAATTCTGGGCTCAGGTAGAGGATTATTTACGCCAGATCCTGTTATCTCAGAAACTGCAAAGTGTAATAACAAGCGCTGTTAGAGTGCCGGAAGCTGACGTGCTTCAAAAATATAAAGACGATAATATTTTTGCTTCATTCAATTATGTGTTTCTTGACGCAAACTCAGTTCAGGATGCGACGGTGCAGGTGAGCGATGAAGAAATGAAAGCATATTTTGACAAGAATAAGGATGAGTTCAAAACAGAAGAAGCCGCAAAGCTGAAATATGTTCTGTTTTCGGATGCTTCGACTCTGGATGATTCTGTTTCGACCGAGAAACAGCTAAGAGCGCTCACAAAAGAGCTCAAAAAATTCGACGCAAAAGATTCCAATTCGCTTTCATTTGTTAATTCAAACTCGCTTACAAAATATAATGATAATTTTGTAAAACCGAACGAGCTCTCCGCGGAAGTTACGCAGTTTCTTTTCAATGCAAAGAAAGACAGCGTATCAGACGTAATAAAAGCTACCGACGGATATCACCTTGTCAGGCTTCTTGATTCAAAAGAAGGAGAAGATGTTTTCGTTAATGCTTCGCATATTCTGATTAATTTCGGAACCGATACAAACGGAGCGAAAGCTAAAGCTGACGCTATTTATAAGCGCCTCAAAGCCGGTGAAGATTTCGCAACTCTAGCCTCACAGCTTTCAGATGACCCCGGTTCTAAAGTAAAGGGCGGGAACCTTGGCTGGTTTACAAAAGGAGCCATGGTAAAAGAATTTGAAGAAGCTTCAATGAACGGAAAAGTGGGCGAAGTGCTGGCCCCTGTAAAATCACAATTCGGCTATCATATAATTAAGGTTCTTGACAGGCAGAAAAAACTTTTCAAGGTTGTTGATATCAAGAAAACCGTTAAGGCTTCTTCCAAAACAACCGACGCTGTCCGCAAGAGAGCCGAGGATTTCACTTTCATTACGAAAAAAGGAAACTACGACGAAGAAGCGGCGAAGATCAACCTGAAAGTAGTTGAAGTCCCTCCTATCACGAAAACATCATTTATTCCGGGAGCGGGGCAGAATAAAACTGTAACAAATTTCGCATTCAATGAAAAGAAAGGAACGATCAGCGACCCTATCAAAATTCAGGGCGGTTATGCCGTATATTATATAGCTGATAAGATTCCTGCCGGGTATATGAATTTTGAGGAAATAAAGACAACCGCTGTTTTACCTAAGGTTAAGATGGAAAAGAAACTTGACATGCTGAAACAACAGGCTGTTGACCTGAGAGGCAAAATTACCGGGAACGATCTGAATTCATTGAAAAATGTTAACGCGCAAATCAATATTATAACGGCAGATAGCGTATCCGTTGGGAAACCAAACCCGCAGATCGGCGCTGACCAGGAATTTAATAATGTTGTGTATAAGATGCAAAACGGCCAGCTTTCCGATCCCATAAGGACTCAGAGGGGATACTATATTGTACAGATGAAGAACATCACCCCGTTTGACCAAAACAGCTTTACCGCAAAGAGCGAATCAATAAGAACTGCTTTATTGACTCAAAAGAAACAGACCATTGTACAGGACTGGATCACAAATCTTAAAGATAGAGCTGTAATTGTGGATAATAGGGAAAGGTTTTTCCGTTGATACTGAAATGCAGTAGTATCATTATTGCCTCAATATAATAAAAAGCTTTGCTTTCAAAGTTTAAAATCGGACTAATCGCTTTTGCGCTGGCAATGTTATTGACTGCTCGTTTCTCCTATTCTCAAAAGAAAGAAGCATTTATTGAACCTTACGATGCGAGCAAAAAATTCTCGGTACAGGTTTACGGGACGTATATTTCCTCTTCTTCGCTTCAGAACGATCCAAAATCGCTTGACCCGTTTGAATCGAATAATCTGGTAGATCTTAAAGGCGGTTACGGATACGGAGTAGAACTTGATTATAAACCTTCTCTCTGGAACCTGGACCTGACTTTTTTTTTGTCTACAGAATATTTCCATCTGAACGAAGACGACCTGGTGCTTCAGTTCCAACAGGATACTTCCTTTTATAATGTTTCAATGACAGATAATTTTTATATGATTCCGCTTGAGCTTGGAGCTAAATGGGACCTGCCGGTGAGCACAAACAGCTTCAAAGTATATATTGGAGGCGGCGCCGGGATTTATTTCGGCGATAAAACCCGCACGCTGGGCGGATTTTTGCAGACTCATACTACTTCAACTAAACCCGGTTTCAGCGTAAATATTTTGACAGGGCTTCAATATTACCTGGAAAGAAACCTGTGCGCAGATCTTGAACTGAAATTCAGGGAAGGCTGGTTTGACGTTCAGAGCTCCTACGACGTTGATTTCATAAATGTAAGAGGTACAACTCTGTCTCTGGATAATCCTTCATATAACAGGATCATTGTTGATGGCGTCAGAATTTCGCTTGGGTTAAAATACAACTTTTAACCCCAATCAAATTTTAAAACATAAATGGTAAGAAGAATATTATTCGGTTTCTGCGTAACTATTTTGATAATCATGTTCAGTTCAGTTGGCTTGCAGACAAAGGAAAATGTTAACAAATCAAGATATGCTAAAGATCATTTTATTGTTAAGTTAAAGGAGCAGCTTACAGGAGCAGCCGGAGAAATATCTAATACATATTATACTCAAAGAATAAAAGAAGTTTCCCGGCAGATCGGCCTTAGCGCTGATAAGATTCACAGGTTATTTCCTGCAACATATCAAAACCCGGCTCTGTGTAAAAAGTATGAGACGGATACGTATTTCATTGTATCAACAGGCGATCAAAAGGATATCCCTTCTGTTTGCGAAGAATTTGAAAGATCAAAGTTTGTGGATTTTGCGGAACCGGATTTCATCGGCGAGGCAGCCGGCGTTAGTTCAAATCAATTCAGCCTGAAAAAACCCAATGATGAGTTCTTTAACAGGCAATGGGGTTTATATAATGATGGCTCCGTTAAAACTACTACCGGCCTGAACGGGAAACCGGGAGCCGATATGAATGTTTTAAGAGCGTGGGAAACTGAAGAAGGGAGCGAAAATACTATAGTTGCAATACTTGATTCAGGCGTGAAGCTTGATCATCCAGAGCTTTCCGGAAGGATTTGGGTAAATCCAAAAGAATCCCATAACGGACGCGATGATGACGGAAACGGGTTTGTAGACGATATTAACGGATGGAATTTCGCTTACGATAATTCAAATGTTAAAGACGACGGCGGCCATGGCTCAAATATTGCAGGCACCATCGGAGCCAATACCGATAACTCGATAGGATATGCAGGAGTAGACAGGTATTGCAAGTTAATGATCTGCAAAGATCTTGATGAAGAAAACCTGGGAGAATATTCATGGTGGGCGGCTGCGCTTTATTACGCAGCAAATAACGGGGCAAGGGCGATCAATATGAGCGAAGGCGGGTATGACTTTTCCAAAACGCTTTCCAACGCAATCAATTTTGCTTACGATGCCGGCTGCCTGATAATGGCGAGCATGATGAATAAAAATAACGGCGATAATTATTATCCGGCATGCCTTTCAAATGTGCTTGCCGTAGGCGCAACCGATACAGACGACGGAAGATGCCGCGAGTTTACATGGGGCGGCGGAAGCAACTGGGGAAAGCATATAGCGGTGGTAGCGCCCGGAAACAGAATATACGGACTGGATTTCAAAGACAACAATAATTACGAGGTATACTGGAGCGGCACTTCACAGGCCACGGCATATGTTACAGGCCTTGCATCGCTGCTTGTGGCGCAGGACCCATCGCGTACAAATAAACAACTGAAAGAGATCATTATTTCAACCGCGAAGGATGAAGTGGGAGACCCGAGAGAAGATGCAGCCGGATGGGATGAATATTACGGGTACGGAAGAATTGATATGTACGCAGCTCTGAATTATGGCAATCCTGTTTATCATAAAGATAACAGGGATAAGGATAACGACAACAGAGGAATAAAAGATAAAGATAACGACGATTCAGATAACAAACAGGCAAAGGCTTTGGATCCTAATAAGAAAGACCGAAACGATGACGATAAACGCGCCCATAAAGTAGACCACTAGAATTCCTTTTCCGGAATAATTTTTTCTTCTTTTTTCAATTCATAAATTATTTATTCAATATTGTTAGACGTTAAGGAAATTGAATCAAAACTAATTGGATCAACTTTCATTGAGAAGGTATATTACTTTGATGAAATTGAGTCAACCAATAATTTTGCTAAAACGCTCGCTGATGAAGATAATGTTTTAGTCATTACAGACTATCAATCCCGCGGAAAAGGAAGACTGGAAAGAACGTGGACGTCCGAGAAATACAGCAACCTTACTTTCAGCATAAAAAAACACTTCGACATAGAACACAATAAGATACAATATGTAAATTTTTTTACCTGCTGCGTACTGTTTGCAGCCATTGATATACGCTTAAGGTCCCGCGCCGGGTCTGATAATTTTGACCTGACGATCAAATGGCCCAATGATATTTTACTCAACAGGAGAAAGATTTGCGGTATATTAGTAGAGAGTACGCTCCCAAAGAATGATTTTATTCTTGGAGTCGGAATAAATATAAACCAGGATAGTTTCCCGGAAGATTTTTCAAATTATGCCGCTTCATTCAGGAAATTCCTTGGTTACGACATAAGCTGCGAAGAGTTTCTGATCGATATAATTAAACTGTACGACGAGAGTTTAGAGCTAATGGCAAGCAGGAATTATAACAAAATCTTTAAATTATGGAAAGATCACAATAAATTCATAGGAAAGGATATAATTTTTGTCACTAACGGAAATATTGAAAGGAACGCTCAAATTATTGATTTTCTTGAGGATGGTGGGGTTAAAATGAAGATTGATAACAAAGAAATTGTTTATTACAGCGGTGATATCAGAATTGTGCCCGCATCTTAGCCAAATCCTGTCAGTACATTAATGTATTACTTGATTTTTGATAAATTTTTAGGTAATTTTAGAGTTTGAAAACACATTAGGGGTAGGTAGCGAAGTGGTTAAACGCATCAGACTGTAAATCTGACGGCTTATGCCTTCGGAGGTTCGAATCCTTCCCTACCCACTCTTTTTGTTTCACTTCAGTTAGTGAAAAAGTTCTTTCTTATATCTGAGTTGGTAAAACAAAATTAGTAAAACAAACTGGTTTTTGAAATTGTTGAGCGCTGATGTAGCTCAGTTGGTAGAGCACTTCCTTGGTAAGGAAGAGGTCACCGGTTCAATCCCGGTCATCAGCTCGAGTATTAACAAACTGAGTAAGCAAAAAATTGCGGGAGTAACTCAGTTGGTCTACGACTCTTCAAGTCGAAGACTCGTAGAGTAGAGTCATCCCTGCCTGCAGCAGGCAGGCCGCGAAGCGGGATTGGCCGCAGGTTCATTTAAAATAAGATTATATCAATTGCGGGAGTAACTCAGTTGGTAGAGTCACAGCCTTCCAAGCTGTTGGTCGCGGGTTCGAGTCCCGTCTCCCGCTCAAGATAATTGGTCGTCCCGCAAGGCGGGATCTCCCGCTCAAGAAAAGAAATTTAGAGAAAGGTATATTATATCATGGCAAAAGAAGGAAGATTAATAATTACATTGGAGTGCAACGATTGCAAGCACCGCAACTATAGCGCTACTAAGAACAAGAGCAAACATTCAGGCAGAGTTGAGTATAAAAAATACTGCAGGTTCTGCGCCAAACATACACTTCATAAAGAAACTAAATAGATACGTCAGTGGCTCAATTGGTAGAGCAGCGGTCTCCAAAACCGCAGGTTGGGGGTTCGAGTCCCTCCTGACGTGCAACATTTGTTGAATAAAACTGAAAAAAGCATAATGCTTTTTAGCATAACGCTTGCAGGAGTTCTGAATTGAAAGATAAGATAGTAAACTTCTTCACCGATATAGTGCGGGAAATGAAGAAAGTCTCATGGCCCAAGAGAGAAGAATTAAGAGAATCAACGCTGGTAGTCATTTTGACGTCGGCAATATTTGCCGCATTTGTGTTTGTGGTGGATAAGATTTTGAGCGAAGGTTTAAAAGCAATATTTTAATATAAATGACAGAAACAAAACCTGAAACAATATTAAGTTCGTCGGATGGGAAAAAATGGTATGCAATAAGAACCATTACCGGCCATGAAAAAAGAGTCAAAAATTATCTCGACGGCGAAATTCCGATTGTCGGACTTGATGTTAAAATTTCACAGGTTCTTATTCCCGAAGAAAAAGTATTTGAGGTAAAAGGCGGTAAGAAAAAAGTTAAATATAAAAATTTCTTCCCGGGCTATATACTCATCGAAGCCGCCCTGGATAAAGAAGTTGTTAATTTTATCTCGCGCACTCCATCAGTTCTGAAGATGGTTGGAGATAAAACCGAAGCGATAGCTTTAAGAGAAGATGAGGTTAACAGGATCCTCGGAAGGATCAATGATTCGGATGAGAAAGAGAAGATCGACGTTCAGTTTGAAAAAGGCGACCCTGTGAAAGTTATAAGCGGGCCGTTTGTGAATTTCAGCGGAACTATAAACGAGATAAATCTTGAAAGAATGAAGGTCAAGGTTATGGTAAGCATATTCGGGAGAAAGACTCCGATAGAGCTTGACTTCACACAGATCGAAAGGGAAAAGTAGTTTACCCGTTTTAGATTAGAAATTAAAATATAGATTATAATACATTATGGCAAAGAAAGTAGTAGGATTCGTTAAGCTCCAGATACCGGCAGGCCAGGCTTCTATGGCGCCTCCGGTTGGACCGGCGCTTGGACAGCGCGGCGTTAACGGCATGGAGTTTTGCAAACAGTTCAACGCAAGAACGCAAAAAGACCACGGGCTGATTATTCCGGTTGTGATAACTGTGTATTCAGATAAGTCGTTTACTTTTATTACAAAAACTCCCCCGGCAGCAGTGCTGCTGCTCAAAGCTGCAAAGATCGAAAAAGGAAGCGCGCAATCTAACAGGACTAAGGTCGGCAAGGTTTCGCAGAAACAGCTTGAAGAAATTGCTACCATCAAAATGAAAGACTTAAATGCCCGTACAGTCAGCGCAGCATCCAGGATCATAGCCGGAACTGCAAGAAGTATGGGAATTACCGTAGAAGGATAATTTTTAATATCAGAAAATAATGCATATCAGCAAAAGAAGAAAAGAAATACTGAAAAAAATAGAACCGAATAAAGCTTATACAATAAGCGAAGCGGTTGCTAAGCTAAAAGAAACTGCCAGCGCTAAATTCAATGAGTCGATTGATATAGCAATGAGGCTCGGCGTCGATCCCAGACAGGCTGACCAGCTTATCAGGGGAACTGTATCGCTTCCGCACGGAACAGGTAAAACAGTAAAGGTTCTTGTAGTGGCTAAACCAGAAAGACAGCAGGAAGCTAAAGATGCAGGAGCGGATATTGTCGGTTTTGAAGACGTTTTAAAACAGATCCAGGAAGGCTGGGCGGATTGCGATGTAATTATAGCTACTCCTGATACAATGAGCGAGCTTGGAAAACTTGGGAAAATTTTAGGTCCTAAAGGATTGATGCCCAATCCCAAAAGCGGCACCGTAACAAACGATATTGTTAAAGCTGTTTCCGAAGTTAAGGGAGGCAGAATTGAATTTCGCGTTGATAAAGCCGGAATAGTTCATGCATGTTTGGGTAAAGCCGCGTTTGAGCAAAAACAGCTTGAAGAAAATATTCATGTGTTCATCAACCAGATAATAAAAATGAAACCTGCTACCGCTAAAGGAGTTTATGTTAAATCGGTTACTCTTGCAACCACGATGGGCGCAGGGTTCCCAATCAGCAAAACCGAGATTGCTGTTCACTAGTTAAGAGAAAATATTAATAAAATATACTGAAAATTTCACAATGAATAAGCAAGATAAAGAAACAGTAATTTCCGGGATCAAAGAAAAATTAGATAAGGCGACAAGCATTTATCTTACAGACTTTGCCGGATTGACCGTTCAGGAAACCAATGAGCTGAGGGATGAACTTTTTAATGCAAACGTTGATTATAAAGTATTGAAGAATACTTTGATCAAAAAAGCGCTTGAGGGCAGTAATAACAAATTCTCGGCGAAAATCGACATTTTATCAGAGCATTTGAAGGGTCCGACCGGAGTGATTTTTACTTATGACGATCCTGTTTCACCGGCCAGAATAATAAAAAAGTTCTACGATAAGGGCGAAAAACCGAAATTAAAGGTAGCTCTTGTTGAAGATGTGGCTTATGACAGCAAAAAATTAAACGACTTAGCGTCTCTACAGTCAAAATCTGAATTAATTTCTTCCATAATTGGTAGCTTACACGCGCCTATTTCGGGTATCGTTCATTCCATCAATGCCGTGTTTAGAGACCTCGCTTCTATTATCGAAGAAGTAGCTAAGACAAAAAATGCAAATTAAAAATAAGAATAAATAAATTTAAGGAGAAACTTAAAATGTCCGTAGTCGAAGAATTAGTAGAAAAAATAGGTAGTCTGACTCTTATGGAAGCAGCAGACCTGAAGAAAGCTCTGGAAGATAAATTCGGAGTAACAGCCGCCGCCCCGATGGTAATGGCAGGCGCTTCAGCCGCTCCCGTTGCAGCAGCCGAAGAGAAAACTGAATTCACTGTGGTCCTGGCTGAAGCCGGCACACAGAAGATCAACGTTATTAAAGCCGTTAAAAATGCAACCGGCCTTGGCTTAACGGAAGCTAAAGCTCTGGTTGAGAGCGCACCAAAGCCTGTTAAAGAGGGAATCTCTAAAGCAGACGCTGACAAACTGAAGGCTGACCTGGAAGCTGCTGGAGCTAAAGTAGAAATAAAATAAGCTCAATTTTTTAATTATAATTTTTTATAATTATTAGCAACATAATTCTATTACAAAGAATAGAGGTTATAGCTTAAATCTGCTGTTTTTTATACCCACAAATCGAATTTTTTAGTTAAGCAGGCCGTGCTGAAATACGGCTTGCCTTAACTTTACATTTTTATACCTCACTAGCGGAGGAAACACAAAAACCTATGGCAATCGATCTAAATAAATTTGAAAAAAGAAATAACAGGATTTACCTGTCAATGTCAGGTAAACAGATTGATTCTCCCGACTTATTAAGCGTCCAGGTAGAATCATTCAAGGATTTTTTGCAGGAAGATGTTGCCCCGAATCAAAGGAAAAGCGCCGGCATACAGGCTGTATTCGTGCGTAATTTCCCGATCACTGATTCCAGAGAGACCGCTCTGCTTGAATTTATGGAGTACTACCTCGAAAGGCCGCAGTATTCTATAAGAGAGTGCCAGGAACAGGGCTTAACTTACGCCGTATCTCTGAAGGCTAAACTGCGCTTATCCACTAAGCCTAATAAAGAGGCTAAGGAATACTCAAACGCCATCGAGCAGGATGTATATATGGGCAATATCCCGTATATGACTCCTTACGGAAGCTTTATTATTAACGGAGCAGAAAGAGTAATAGTCTCACAGCTTCACAGAGCTCCGGGCGTAGTGTTCAGCGAGTCAGTACATCAAAACGGAACCAAACTTTTCTCGGCAAGAATAATCCCGATGAAAGGCTCATGGGTTGAATTCACGACAGACATTAATAATTGCCTGTTCGCATACATCGATAGAAGGAAGAAATTCCCGGTTACTACAATTTTAAGAGCCCTGGGCTACTCATCAAACGAAGAGATACTTGATCTGTTTGGTCTTCTTGAAAATGTGGATAAAGCTAAGATCAAAGATTTTCTAGGCAAACAGCTTTGCGATGACCTTATCGATAAAGAAACAGGCGAATTGCTTGCTGAAAAGGCATCCGTAATCGACGATGAATTGGTCGAAAAGGTCGCCAAGTCTACAATTTCGAAAATTAAAGTATTTAAATCAGATAAACCGTTTGAAGAATCGCTGATTGCAAATACATTAACTAAAGATGACGCTGAAACCGAAGCTGATGCGCTCGAGCAGATCTCAGAACAGCTGAGGCCGAGCGACCAGGATGATGAATCAGCAAAAAATCTTGTTGATAAATTATTCTTCAATGAAAAGAAATATGACCTCGGCGAAGTTGGCAGGTATAAACTTAATTACAGGCTTGGATTAAATATTGCATCGGATAAAACTGTTCTTACAAAAGAAGATATTATCTGCATTATCAATTACCTCATAGAATTAGAGGCAGGAAAAAGAGAAGTTGACGATATCGATCACTTAGGCAACAGAAGAGTAAGGTCGATAAGCGAACAGCTTTCACAGCAGTTCAATGTGGGACTTGCAAGAATGGCAAGGACCATAAGAGAAAGAATGAGCATTCATGATGAAGAAAATATCACGCCTGCTAATCTTGTAAGCGCAAGAACAATTACAACCGCGCTTATTTCATTCTTTGGCACAAGCCAGCTATCGCAATATATGGACCAGACTAACCCGCTTGCTGAAATGACTCACAAAAGAAGAGTAAGCGCTTTAGGACCGGGCGGTTTAACAAGAGAAAGAGCGGGATTCGAAGTAAGAGACGTGCATTATACGCATTACGGCCGCCTCTGCCCTATCGAAACTCCTGAAGGACCGAACATTGGACTTATCTCATCGCTTTGCACTCATGCCAGGATAAGCGAATTCGGTTTCATCGAAACGCCGTACAGAAGAGTTAAGAACGGTAAAGTTTCAACAGATATCGATTACCTCTCGGCAGAAAAAGAAGATAATTATATAATCGCGCAGGCTATTGTTAACCTTGAAAACAGTAAAATAGTTGACGCGAAAATTAAAGCCAGATACAAAGGCGATTTCCCGATAGTATCTCCGGAAGAAGTGCATTATATGGATGTTGCCCCTAACCAGATCGTTAGCGCGGCGGCGGCTTTGATCCCCTTCCTCGAGCATGATGACGCCAACAGGGCGCTTATGGGTTCTAATATGCAGCGTCAGGCGGTTCCGCTTTTATCGCCTAAGGCTCCGCTTGTAGGAACAGGATTCGAAGAAAAAGTCGCTCAGGATTCGCGCACATTAGTTTTATCCGAAGGCGATGGAATTGTTGAATATGTTTCGGCTGACAGGATAATTGTAAAATACGATATTGACAAAGACTCAGAAAAATCTATAACTAGTTTCGAAAATAATGAAGTTATAGAATACAACCTGATCAAGTTCTTAAGAACTAACCAGGATACATGTATTACTCAGAAACCTATCGTCAAGATCGGCGATAAAGTTAAAAAAGGAACCGTTCTTGCAGACGGCTCAGCGACAGATCAGGGCGAGCTTGCTTTAGGCAGAAGCGTTCTGGTTGCATTCATGCCATGGCAGGGTTACAACTTTGAAGATGCTATCGTCATCAGCGAAAGAATTGTAGCTGAAGACGTATTTACATCTCTGCACATTGAAGAATATGAACTGCAGGTTCGCGATACTAAAAGAGGCGAAGAAGAGCTTACAAGGGATATACCAAACGTAAGCGAAGAAGCCACAAAGGACCTTGATGAAGACGGTATAGTAAGAATAGGCGCAGAGGTTAAAGAAAATGATATATTGATAGGTAAAGTGACTCCTAAAGGAGAGACTGAGCCGACGCCGGAAGAAAAACTTCTCAGAGCTATCTTCGGAGATAAAGCAGGCGATGTAAAAGACGCTTCGCTGAAAGCTCCCCCGGGAATGCGCGGAGTTGTAATAAATAAAAAGCTCTTCACAAGGAAACAAAGAGATACCGAAACCAAAAAAGAAGAGAAGAAGAAACTTGAAAAGCTTGAGCAGGACAGGATTGACGCTATAAAGGATTATAATACTGCTTTTGCAACAAAGCTTGGAATGATCTTTGACGGCAAAGAATCGACCGGCATTAAAGATATCGAAGGCAACACTGTATTCCGCGCCGGCACAGCCATCAAGAAAGATACTTTCCTCAAGCTTCTTGATAATCCTAATTTCAGGCTCGAGAACTTTGATGTGACAAACCCCTGGACTTCATCGCATAAAGCGCAGACAATTCTTGAAACTACATTCAGGAATTTCAGGACCAAACTTAGCGATGTTGAAGAAAAAACCAAGAGGCAAAGGAATAAGATAGTTATAGGCGATGAACTGCCGACAGGCGTAGTAAAGATGGCTAAAGTTTATATCGCAAAGAAGAAGAAGCTTTCAGTCGGCGATAAAATGGCCGGAAGGCACGGTAACAAAGGCGTTGTTGCGAAGATCGTTCCGCAGCAGGATATGCCGTTCTTACCGGACGGAACACGCGTTGATATAGTATTAAATCCGCTCGGCGTGCCGTCAAGAATGAATCTTGGACAGCTATACGAAACAGCCTTAGGATGGGCGGCCGATAAGCTTGGATGCAGCTTTGCAACTCCTGTGTTTGACGGCGCTTCATTTGAGGACATTGTTGAAATCCTCGGACAGGCAGGCCTGCCGAATAATTCGCGTACTATATTGTACGACGGGTTGAGCGGCGAGAGGTTCGACCAGGAAGTAACCGTAGGCTTTATTTACATGATGAAGCTATCGCATCTTTCTGACGATAAGATCCATGCAAGATCTATCGGACCGTACTCTCTTATCACTCAGCAGCCGCTCGGCGGAAAAGCGCAGTTCGGCGGACAGAGATTCGGAGAGATGGAAGTCTGGGCTCTTGAAGGTTACGGCGCAGCTTACACTCTTCAGGAAATGCTGACCGTAAAGAGCGATGACGTTAACGGAAGATCAAAAACGTATGAATCGCTTATCAAAGGCGAGAATACTCCTGAACCGCAAACTCCGGAATCTTTTAACGTGTTAATTAAAGAGCTCCAGGGCTTGTGTCTCGATATTACAATAGAATAAATAAAAGAATAAATCATAAAATCTATGTTATTTAAAAAAGACGCCAAAAAAGTAAGAAGGATTATTAGCAGGATTGGTATTAATCTTGCTTCAACCGATACAATCATAAGAAATTCTCACGGCGAAGTCTTGAAACCTGAGACGATAAACTACAGGACATTCAAGCCGGATAAAGATGGTTTGTTCTGCGAAAAAATATTCGGGCCTGTTAAGGACTGGGAATGCCACTGCGGAAAATATAAGGGCATCAGATATAACGGAATAGTATGCGACAGGTGCGGCGTTGAAGTGAACCAGAAAAGCCTGAGAAGAGAGAGAATGGGACATATTTCTCTCAGCGTGCCGGTAGTTCATATATGGTACTTCCGCTCTACGCCAAGCAAGATAAGTTACCTGCTTGGAGTAACAAATAAGGAGCTGGAAAGAATTATATATTATGAAACTTATGTTGTTATAAACCCGGGCACAACTTCATTCAAAAAAGCGGAGCTTATCACTGAAGATGAATACCTGAATACACTGAATAACCTTCCGGAAGATCAGGAAGAGCTTGATGATTATGACCCGAATAAATTTGTCTGCAGAAATGGCGCAGATGCCGTTAAAGAACTGCTGAAAAGAGTGGATGTTGATGAAGACGTTTCACGTTTAAGAGCTCAGCTTTATGAAGAGAATTCCGTTCAAAAGAAACAGGACATAATAAAAAGATTAAGAGTTTTAAAATCATTCCAGAAAAAAGAAGGCAGAAGACAGAACAGGCCGGAGTGGATGGTTCTTGACGTAATACCGGTTATTCCTCCTGAGCTCAGGCCTTTGGTGCCGCTTGAAGGCGGAAGATTCGCAACCAGTGATTTAAATGACCTCTATAGAAGGGTTATCATCAGGAACAACCGTCTGAAAAGATTAATAGACATAAAAGCTCCTGAAGTAATTTTAAGAAACGAAAAAAGAATGCTGCAGGAAGCGGTTGACGCGCTGCTTGATAACTCAAGGAGAGCCACTGCCGTTAAATCTGAGAACCGCCCGCTGAAATCGCTTTCAGATATTCTGAAAGGAAAACAGGGACGTTTCAGACAGAACCTGCTCGGTAAACGCGTTGATTATTCAGGCCGCGGAGTTATTGTTGTTGGCCCTGAGTTAAAACTTCACCAGTGCGGTATTCCAAAAGATATGGCGCTTGAATTATTCAAACCATTCGTTATTAGAAGGCTTATAGACAGGGACCTTGTTAAAACAGTCAAGAGCGCTAAGAAATTAATTGAAAGAAGAACCCCTGAAGTTTGGGAAGTTCTTGAAAATGTGATAGACGGGCATCCGGTTATGCTTAACCGCGCCCCTACCCTTCACAGACTCAGCATCCAGGCTTTCCAGCCGGTGCTTGTAGAGGGAAAAGCATTGAAGCTACATCCGCTGGTTTGTACTGCGTTCAACGCGGATTTTGACGGCGATCAGATGGCGGTACACGTTCCGCTTTCATATGAAGCTCAGCTTGAAGTAAGGGTTCTGATGTTATCAAGCCATAACCTGCTTTCACCGCAGAATGGCGACCCGATAACTATCGCGAACCAGGAAATAGTGCTTGGTTGTTACTACCTGACTAAATTCAGAAAAGGCGACTTGGGCGAAGATAAAATATTTTCGAATATGGACGAGGTTATTATAGCTCACGCAAATAATAAGATCGGGCTCCATGCTAAGATCAAGGTTAGGATCAACGGCGAAATGATCGAAACGACTACAGGAAGAGTAATATTTAACCGCATAGTTCCAAAAGGAGCGGGTTACATTAATGAACTGCTCACTAAAAAAGGAATTGTAAAGAACATCAGCCGCGTATTTAAAAGCGTTGGCAATGTTCAGACCGTTGAATTCCTTGATGACTTGAAAAACATAGGATTCACTTATGCTATGAAAGGCGGCCTATCGGTTAACCTTGATGATATTGTTATCCCATCAACAAAACCGAAGACAATTGAAGCTGCCAGAAAGAAAGTAGAATCGGTTGAAAAATCGAGAATGAGAGGACTCATAACCGAAGGCGAAAGATATAATAAAGTTATCGATATATGGACGCATGCGACTAACGAAGTCAAGAGCGACCTTATGGTAACCCTGAAGAATTCAAATTCAGGATTCAACTCGCTTCATATGATGATAGACTCGGGCGCGAGAGGTTCACAGGACCAGGTAAGTCAGCTTGCAGGTATGAGAGGCCTTATGGCTAAACCGCAGAAAAGCATGACCGGCCAGGCGGGTGAAATTATCGAGAACCCGATCATAGCTAATTTTAAAGAAGGCTTATCTATCCTTGAGTATTTTATTTCAACTCACGGAGCAAGAAAAGGTCTTGCCGATACAGCTTTAAAAACTGCTGATGCAGGGTACCTGACAAGAAAGCTTGTTGACGTATCGCAGGACGTTATTATTTCTGAGGACGATTGCGGAACGATCAGGGGCCTTAAAGTTGAGGCTTTGAAAGACGGCGAAGATATTAAAGAACCGCTTTCAGAGAGAATATTAGGCAGAGTTGCTCTGCAGAATATTGTTGACCCTGTTACAAGAAAGACTATAGTAAAAGCAGGACAGGAAATTACAGAAGAACTGGCCGCTAACATTGCCGAGACTTCAATTTCAACGGTTGAGATCCGTTCGGTACTGACATGCGAATCAAGGCGCGGTATCTGCGCAAGATGTTACGGCAGAAACCTCACAACCGGGAAGCTTGTAGATGTAGGCGAAGCGGTTGGCGTTGTTGCTGCGCAGTCTATTGGCGAACCGGGCACACAGCTTACGCTGCGTACGTTCCATATCGGCGGTACTGCGAGCAGAATTGTAACCCAGTCAAGGATTCCGACTAAGTTCGCAGGTAAGGTTAAGTTCGAAAGCATGAAGATGGTTAAGTATGAAAGTCCTACTGAAGGAATTTTCTACGTAACGCTTAGCCGTAACGGTATATTAGAAATACATGATGAGAATAACAGGTTAATATCAAAGTATGACGTTCCCTACGGCGCGCATTTGATGGTTAAAGACGGCGAGATGGTTGAGAAGAATCATGTTCTGTATGAATGGGATCCGTACAACTCGGTAATTGTTGCCGAGCATACCGGTATTATCAAATACGTGGATTTGAGAGAAGGCACCAGTTACATGGAGGCTCCGGATGAAACTACGGGACATATCCAAAAGGTGGTTACTGAATCTAAGGACAAGACTTTGAGTCCGACGATCCAGATCACCGATTCGAAAGAAGATGTAATGAGCAACTATATTATTCCGGCGCAGGCGCATTTATTGGTAAATGATACAGATAATGTTACAGCAGGCCAGATACTTGTTAAGATTCCGAGAGATACCGGAAAGACAAGGGACATCACAGGCGGTCTGCCAAGAGTAACAGAGTTATTCGAGGCAAGAAGCCCCAACTCCCCTTCTATTGTTACTGAAATAGATGGAATAGTTGAGATAGGTTCATTGAAGAGAGGCTCACGTGAAGTAAAAGTTAAAACATCCGATGGTATGGTAGAAAAGAAATACCTCATACCGATCGGCAAACATATCCTTGTTAGAGACGGCGATTACGTAAAGGCCGGCGAAGCTCTTTCAAGCGGCGCTGTTGACCCGCATGATATTCTCAGGATCAAGGGCGTTGGCGACGTTCAGGCGTACCTGGTAAACGAAATACAGGAAGTTTACAGGATGCAGGGCGTTAAGATCAACGATAAACACATTGAAGTTATTGTAAGACAAATGCTGCAGAAGGTCAGGGTTGTAGATCCGGGCGATACTCATTATCTTGAAGGCGAAGTTGTTCACCGCTTCAAATTCTACGAAGAAAATGAAAGCCTGAAAAACAAAGTTCTGGTAATTGATAAGGGCGAATCGACAAAAGTGAAGATGTACGACATTATGGATAAGAAACAGGCAAAGGAGATCAATTCGGAACTGAAGAAAAAAGGAAAAGAACTGATCAAGATAAGAGACGCTAACCCGGCTATCGGTAACCCGATATTGCTCGGAATAACGCAAACATCTCTTACTACCGACAGCTTTATTTCAGCTGCGTCATTCCAGGAAACAACAAAGGTTCTGACTGATGCAGCAATAGAAGGTAAAGTGGATCACTTGCTTGGTTTAAAAGAAAATGTTATTGTCGGCCAGTTAATTCCGGCAGGTTCGGGACTGAAACGTTACAAAGACCTTATTGTAACGCGTAAAGACGAAGCTGTTGAACCTGAAAAAGAAAAGCCGGCTAAGAAAACCAAGAAAGCTAAGAAGAAAGAACTAGTAGAAGAAGTAGAGTAAAACAATAAACATGTTTTTTACCGCTAATGACCCCGAGAAATCGGGGTTTTTAGTTTATGAAATTAATTTACCGGACATTTACACGATTTAAAATTAGTCAAGTCTAACTCGCAAATTGAATACTATCTCTGAATATTTTAATTATCTGTACTCGCTTGAACGCTCAGGGATGAAATACGACTTGAAGAACATTGCGATACTGCTCAAAGCTATCGGCAATCCACACAAAACTCTGAAGTTCATTCATATCGCAGGAACAAACGGGAAGGGAGCGACTGCTTCATTCGCGGCTTCTATCTTAATGGAACAAGGGCTTAAGACCGGCTTATTTACTTCGCCCCATATACTTAAGTTTAACGAAAGAATCAGGGTGAACGGGAAATGTATTCCCGACTCATATATAAAACAATTTCTCAACGACAACATCAATCTTATTAAAAAAATTAAGCCATCTTTTTTTGAAGTTAATACAGCTATGGCTTTTAAGTATTTTCATGATAAGAAAGTGGATGCAGCGGTAGTTGAAGCGGGACTCGGCGGCAGGCTGGATTCTACAAATATTATTATCCCAAAGGTTTCTGTAATTACTCAAATTGGTATGGATCACATGCAGTATCTGGGCGGCACACTGAGAAAAATAGCGCTTGAAAAAATAGGAATCGTCAAAAAAGGAATTGATGTAATTGTAAGCGATAACAATAAGCCGCTCACGGCGTTGTTCAAATCAAAGATTGAGAAGAAACATCTTCATTTCATAGATGGAATGGTCCGGATAAGTTCATTTGATGAAAACGAAAAGGGAACGAAATTCAACGTTACATTTAAATCCGGAAATATAATCCCGTTGTTCACTCCCCTGCACGGCGACTATCAACTAAGGAACGCTGTCACGGCAATCGAAGCCGTTAAACAGTTTACAAATAATGGAGTGACTGATTCTGCAATTCGAAAAGGCATATCGCATGTTATTAAGAATACAGGCTACTTTGGGAGGCTGCACTCAGTCAAAGGTAAAGGCATTAAATATATTTTTGATATATCTCATAATCCTGACGGCATTAAGGCGGCGCTTGGACATTTGACTAAAGACAAAATCAAAACAGTAATATTTGCAATGATGAGCGATAAAGATTACAAAAGTTCGATCAAGGAAATTCTAAAGAGCTTTAAACATGTTATCTTTACCCAACCTGCATATAAACGCGCTTTATCGCCTGATATTATGATGAAATATGCCCAAAAGCTGCATTTAAGAAACGACCAAACTGTTTTTGGAACTGAAGATGTAAGCGAAGCATTGGAAATAGCAAAGAAATTAGAAGGTAAAAAAGGAAATGTCCTTATTATAGGGTCGTTCTTTCTGGTTTCGGATGCTGTTAAAGCGCTGAGGTTGCAGAAATATTTTTAAACTAGCTTAAAATAGATATCAATTATCGTCGTTCTTTTGCTTTTCAATCTTGTTCAGTTTCCTATAGTCCTGCAGAAGTTTCCTTAATTGCAGATTAAATTTCCTTTCAAATACTATCATTACTGCAATTTGCTTAGCTGTTAAGAATGTTTTCAAATCGTTAATAAAGTCCAGGCGTTCATTGCTGATCTGGCTTTCAAGGTTTAATATCTCATTCAGCAGGCTATCAAGACTGTTTCCGCTTTCCAGATTCTGGGTCATTTCCAGGTACGCTTTGTTACGTTTCTTAGTTAATTCCCTCAATGACGCGCTGAAAGATTTATATTTTTCTTTAAATGTTTCGGCGGTTTGTTGATCAAGTTCCATCTTCTTCACCATCTTTTCTAGCTTTATCTTCTCGATCTTATCCCTGATATCATCGGTGCTATTCTGCGCGAAAGCGCCGCGTACTGTAAGCGCGCTGCTAGCGGCTATCGCTATTAATATAAGTAGTATTTTGACCCTGGACATTTTAGTGAATTAACAATTTATAAATCGGTCTTTAGCAAATTTTCTATTAACTGGTCTTTTTCGTTGCCGTTAAGATTGTTCAGCTCGCTCTCTGTTTCATCGTCCATCGTTCCAAGAACATGGCCCGGCAATATTGAGCTTTCTTCCGTTTCAATCAACGCATATTCTTCATTTTCAACATTACTTTCCTTTTCATTATTTAAATTATCGTTATTTTTTTCATTGTTATCAGCCATGTTTTCTTCTTCAGGCGCATTCTGATGTCTCACAACGCCGTTTCTTTTGTTTACTCCTGGCCCTTTTACGATTTTGTTCCCGTTGCCGCTGATATTATTTGCGACATTATCATCTTTTTTCTCAACCTGCTCTTTCTTTTCATCTTTAACTTCGTTCTTAACATTTGAGCCGCTATCAACGTTTATTTTCTGTTCTTTGTTTTCCTGTTTTTTCGAGATCTGGTTCTCAGGCGATTTCACAAGCTGGTAGATCACAAAAAACAAAATTACCGCAGCAACCGGAACTATTATCTTCCAGATGGCGGAAATATTATCCCACGAAAGCTTCTTCGCAGCCCTTGCATCGATCTTTTCATGTATCCTCGGCAGCAGGTTATTCCAGTATTGAGCAGGCGGTTCTTCGAATTTTACATTTGAAACAAATTTAAAAGTATTCTTTGTCTCGGTATAGAATTCTCTCAGCTCTGCCGATTCTTTAAGCGCGTTATCAACTAACAGCTTATCATTCTCATCGAGGGCGCCGGTAATATAATCCGGTATAAGGTACTTTAATTCTTCAATATTTAGTTTATTATTCATATTTGTAACCCTCTAATTTCCAATTCTCTGTTTCACATATTCCCCTATCTTCTTCACAGCATGAAAGTAATTAGCCTTTATTCCTCCAACCGACTTCTCCATTATTTTGGCAATCTCATCATATGGCAGCTCGTCATAGTATCTCATGTTAAAAACCGCTCTTTGCTGCGGCGGCAGGGTCTCGATCGCTTCTCCAAGTATCCTTCGTTTTCTTTCATCATCTAAATTCTCACCGCCGTCTTTTTCATGAGCTTCAATCGGGTCGGTTACAATTTCAACGCTTACAGTATTCTTAACTTTTACTTTTCTTATATGGTTTATCGCGTAATTTGTTGCAATCCTGTACAGCCATGTGAATAAATTCGACTCTTCCCTGAAATCCCTTAACGCAGTGTGAACCTTAATAAATACTTCCTGCGTAATATCGTCTGCATCATCATGGTCCTGAACCATTTTCCTGATAACCCAATAAACCTGTTGCTGGTATTTCCTGACAATTTCATTATAGCCTCTTACATCTCCGTTTTTGAAAGCACGGACACATTCCAAATCCTTATTTTTATCCGGAATACTTTGTGGCGCCATTTAAGCGAGCTTAATTGCTAAATCTTTATTTATATGCAATTTGGAATTAATCCCGTTCATGTTTTTGTTCGAATCCCAAACAGCCCGCAGCCAATACTCCCTGCCTTCATAATGTATGACGCAAATGTTAATAAATAGTTTAATTGAATTAAGCGCAAAATTATTCAAAAATCAATCATTATTTTGAAATTATAGCATTTCATTAACATTAAAAAAATACTAAAATTGAAACTAATGGCTTCAAATTCTCATTTTATATATAGATAATGAGCTCTAAGGCTTCTGCAATACAGTTTTTCACTAAGATACCGAAATTCATATTTTTCCTGATGTTTCTGGTCGCTTTAGTCGTAATTGTATTAAAATTCTCAAGCATTGGCGCCTCATTACTTGGATTTAAGTCCTCCGACCCAGAGTCGGTAATTCCGCCCGTGCAAACTGATCCTTTTTCTCCTGCCAACTATTTTGACAAAACCAGCTACCGCAACTTTAAAGTCATTGAGAATATGGCCTATAATTGGCAGACGATTTTCGATGTGTTCTCATTCAATCCCGAAAACATGAAGCTCAGATATTCACTTTCGACAAATTCTCTGGAAAACATTTCCAATAATGTTAAGCAGTCGGAAGAGATATATAAAGGCTCGGCAGATGAAGTGCTTTCGGAATACGGCGACGTGATCAAGGACGAATGCAAATATTATAAAATCGATTGGCGGCTGATACTGGCTATTATGAGGCAGGAATCCGCGTTCATACCGGATGCGGTGTCGCATGCAGGCGCATTTGGATTTATGCAAATAATGCCGCGTACTGGCTCGGTGCTAGAACAGGCGTTGAATCTGGACGAGCATCACTCCCCTGTTAATAATTTAAAGGCGGGGATTTATTATTATGCTCTGCTGGTAGGCAGGTACAATGATTGCGGCGATACAAATAAATTTAAGTTTGCGCTGGCGGCATATAATGCCGGTACCGGCCATGTTGAAGACGCCATGTCGATCGCATATTATTTTCACAAAGATTATCTTGATTGGGATGTTGTTAAGGAAGATTTGAAATTACTTTCATCTTCGGATGATTCATTGCACAGGGTGATATGGAACTCTCATCCGCCAAACGGAAATTTTTCTAACTGGAAAGAACCTTATAATTATGTTGAGAATATAATGTATTTCTGGGAACAGTACAGGAAAATATACCCGATACCTGAAGATAAGCTGGTCAGGACTGAAAAGAAAAAGAGGAAGAAGAAGTGAAAATGAGCTTAAAGAACGACGGATATTCTGTCAATAGTGGCAATTTTCCCAATCCGCAGGATATAGTCCCAATTTCATCAGATTGTTTAATTGATTACCTTTGTATATATGCTTACTTTAAAAATGCTATAATTGGTGTTTTAACGAATTAACTGTAAATTAAGCGAAGATTTTTTCAGGAATCCGAAATACTTATAAAATTTAAATGCCGGCAATGTATTTGGTTGTCATTTTAATTTAGTCAAAATTGTATTTTTTACTTTATGCGATGTTCCTAAATTTGTAGTGTTTTTTTCGATACAAAAGTAAAGCCATATTTGAAAGTAAAGCCATATTTGAAAGTAAAGCCATATTTGAAAGATATGATTAGATGAAAGCGCTTTTAATTATAATTCTGTTTCTTTTAGCCGCCGGTCATTCTTACGCTCAATCTCAAGATAGTTTACTTCTTATCAAGAGCGCTCACACAAAGCTATTGGATAGTATGGTTAGAAGCTATGATTCTAAAGAAATAGAAATTTATATTGACAACACAGGCAGCACAGATAGCTGGAACATACATCTTTTCCGCGTTATAAACTACCATCGGAGCAAATTCAAGGACGCTGTATTGCCCGGTTTCTCTAAATCTGTGTTTCCAATGGCGCTCTTAATGCCAATAAACACATTTATATACGGGAGAGTTTACAATAAAACTTTTGATGAAAACTCCGGATATTTATTAGCGGCATCGGAGATAACGAACTTTGCATTTACATACACCGCCAAATTATTTTTTAATGAACAACGCCCTTATAAAGTTTTGATGGGTGTAAACGAATATACAAATCTTCCATTAGACCCATATGCATTCCCTTCAGCGCATACAAGCTTCGCATTTACAACAGCAACCACATTCGCTTTGCGTTACCCAAAATATCCGCAATTATATGCGCCGATTTATATGTGGGGTTTTTTAGTTGCATATAGCAGACCATACCTCGGCGTACACTATCCCGGAGATGTATTTGCCGGTATGGTAATAGCTACAGTCGCAAGCGCCCTCACCTACTCGCTGCGGAGCCATTTATTTAAATTTAAAAATAATCTCTTTGGTGAAAACAAACAGGATGAAGGTTCTATAAATGGCGGGGTAGTTACAATTTTTGGAGCTTCATTTTTCGCAACCGAACTTCTAACCGCTTATGTTTTACCGGATTCTCCTCTGCTTGTAAGTATTACGCCCTCCCCCAAGGATACGAGAGGTGTAAATATAACGCTAAATTATGGTTTTTAAAAAAAGTAATGATGACAAAAAGAATTGAAATATTCATCATTTAGATTTCTCATCCGAGAGGTGTAGTTCCATTATCATCCTTATGAATAGTAGAACGGTATAACATAAATTCGTACTTTTACATCAAAATAATCTAAATCTTCTTCTTAATATTGAGAAGGTTTGTACTTAAGGAGAAACGCTCTATTTTTTGCGGATTAAGTTATCATCGCTTAAGACCGTATTGGGAATTTAAAGACAGCAGGCACGCTTGCGGTTTTTATATTTAAAATAGCCCGCTAAAATTATATGGAAACAAAATATATCGTACTTTTTTTCCTTATGTTTGCTCCTTTGCTCCAGGCTCAGAACATTAATTTCGATGTTACTAACCGATTCTCGAAGAATACTGAACGCTCTTATAAATTTAATCTTACAACGCAGGCTGATACAAATGATCAGCCTAAATCAGATGCTAAAATTGAAAAAACATCAGATAGTATTAATACCATGCCTGTGAACCTGGACTCTACCAAAGCAAATAATAATAAGGGCTTAATAGACTCAACGATGTATGATAAATACGGATATTTGCTTAATGATGACCCTAAATATAATAAAAAAAGTCCCATATGGAGACCAATACTTGGAACAATTTTAGGTAACTTTGTCACATGTGCATTTAACAAATATATATTAAATTCCGGCTTTTGTAATATTTCTTTTCAAAGCGTGAAGAATAACTGGAATAATGGGTGGGAATGGGATACTGACAGGTTTGGTATAAATTTTTTCGCGCACCCATATTCAGGAGCCCTGGGCTTTAATCATGGACGTTCAGAGGGATATAACTTTTGGGAGTCTGTCCCGTTTGCATTCGGATCAAGTTTAATGTGGGAACAAACCATGGAGAATACACGCCCTTCATATAATGACCTCATAAATACGACCTTAACAGGCGCTCTTGAAGGAGAAATTTTTTACAGGCTGAGCTCGTGTTTTCTTGATGACAGGCTGGTAGGCTCGAAAAGAGTATTTCGGGAAATTATAGCCGGAATTATAGACCCTGTTAGATTTGTGAACAGACTCGAGAACGGTAAACTTACGAGAGTAACAAACAAAGATATATATCAAAGAGAACCTCTTCAGGCATCGCTGTTTGTCGGTGTCAGGAACCTGAATAATGGAACAGGGTTCTGGAACGGCGATAACAGCGCCGAAATAGCTCTAAACTTCTCTTATGGCGACCCGCTTGAAGTAAGAAATCGTAAACCGTACGATTACTTTACTTTTCGCGGCGGATTAAGTATTGGCGCCGGGAGTAAATTCATCAATAATTTAATGGGTTACGGACTTTTATTCGGTAAAAACATCGCGACAAAAAACACCGGCTTATTGTACGGAGTATTTCAGAACTATGATTACTGGGATAATGATGTAGACGAATTGGGTACGCTGGGGTTTGGATTCGGCGCAATACACAGGGTAAACTTAAGCAAAACTTCTGACATCACATCACATGTACATCTTGGAGTTGTTCCAATGGGAGGCATTAAAACGCCTTATGACAGTGTTGGCGACAGAAATTATAACTATGTTGGCGGCCTTGAAGGAATTCTGGAAACCTCGGTTAATGTTGAGGGATGGCTGAATATATCTGCCAGTTATTTTCTTTATGGGTTACATGTATATGTTGGAGATAGCGGCAATTATATTGTAGGCATGTTCAGGCCAAGGGTGGCAGTTAAAGTATATAAAAGTGTTTTTATTGGATTCGAATTCATGCAATACGGCAAAGACGGCTATTTAAACCATTTGCCCGACGTTCATGTAAGGAATAATGAACAAAGAATTTTTATTTCCCTTTCAGGGGGGTATTTCGGAATATGATAGATAAATTAATTGTTGCCAGGGGTTACTGTACGCAATTCTCCGTCAACCCTCATAATTCCAATGAAGCGCTTATTCTTAATCCCCAATTCTTGCATCCAGCGGGCCCGCTAAGCCCTCATAACTTGTCAGCTCGCCGACCAAAGCGCCAATCACAATTTTTACTTTCACTTTTACCGGAATCTTCCTCTCATCATCGCTTAAATACACATACAGATCAGAAGTCTTTGAAGTAAGCCCTTCTGTAAGCATAGGGTGAAGAATAAATGTCTTAAACTCCCCTGCGGCAACGCTTACAGTTTCCCTGCCTTCAAACCTGATATCCAGCGGATAAACCCCATCTTTATAGAAATAATAAACGCGTAATACGTCGCCTTCTTTTTTATCTTTCCAGTTCAATGTTCTGGCATAATAAAATGACGATATCAAATCCTGGGCATATTGTTCCTTTGACACATAGTTCTTGTCTTCGACGAAATTCACTTTTGTATACACTTTCAGGCTTTCCTGAATGAATGTAGCCTCAAAATCGTGCTTATAGTCATTTTCCCTGATGTGCTGCTCATACCTCCACGGAAAAATTCCCTGTTTATCAATATATGTTTTATAATTATCACGGACCTTGTACACAACGTCAAAGCTTGAGCGTGAATTCACGTCAAAATTAATTTCGTAGGTTTCGCGGCCGTTATACATAAATGCCGCCGGCGATACAGTCATAAACGCTTCCGCAGCGGTTATGAATCCGTAGCTAACTTCAAAAGAAAGCCTCTCCCCCATTCCAAATGCGCTGTTTTGAACCGTGCGGAAATCCCTGATGATCGTTGTATCCGCGGCGTAAACGTTAGCGGCTAATGCGAGTAAAAATATTACTGATAATTTTTTCATATACTATTTAATTTTCCTTAGGTTTTTCTAATAACTTTTTGTCAAAATCCTTATTGAATTCGTACCTGGTTAATTTAAGTTCGTGTTCGGAAGTGGTTATTTTGTACGGCATATAAATATCGAAATCGCCGGTTTTCCTGAAATCAGAATACGTTGAAATATTGCCCGGGCTAATTGATTTTACCCTGTTGTAATTCTTCTTATCGTAATAAACAGTCTGGAGCTCTTCGGCCCCTTTTTTAAATTCAACAACATAGCAAGCAACGCTATCTATCTTTTCATCCTGCAGCAATTCGTAAGTAATTCCATACTTATTCTTATCATAATAATAAACCCACAAGCTTGCTTCAATAGACTCTTTTAATCTCCCTAGATCGGCATCCTGCATGTCTTTAACGCCTTCGCCGAATGCAGTCCATCCTGTGTTTTTCTTTACATCATAAGCCTGGATCAATTTAAAATCAGTAGATTCCGTGCTAAGATAAAATGCATCTTTGCTTATATACACGGTCAGTTTTACGTCGGTGTTCATAATATTCATGCTGCCCGTTGTTTTAATCGATTTAACATCCTTTAAATTATCCGCGCCGCCATTAGTCTCCATGTAATTATCTATTACATCCTGGGCTGTCTTGACAGGCTTTATATCCTGTGCATTCGAAAAAGTTATAAAAACCAATAAAGCGAATAGTATTAACTTAATTGAGTTCATTCCTGGTTCCTTATACTTTAAAGTTTTAACAAATAAAAGAATATTCTTTAAAGAATATCAAATTATGGTTTCCTAAGCAAACCACGGTCAAAAGATGTATTGAAATTGTAATTTGTTATATTGAATCTTCCAAGCTTTGTCGCTATCCTGTATGGCATCATAATCCCTAAAGAGCTTTCTTTCCTGTATTCACCAAAATTTGCCGTCATTTCTGAACTCCATGGCCCCACATCCTGTTGAATTTTATAAAACGTTGTTTTATCAAAATGATCGGTTTCTATCAGCTCTGTATCAGACTGAATTACATCAACAACATAACATGGCGTTTCGGAAACTATATCGTCATCTTTCAGTTCAAAAGTGATTCCGTTTTTAACATGGTCATAATAGATTCGCCAGAGCGAGGATTCAACAAAAATAGAAAATGTCTTAAGATAATCATCCTTCATGTCCTCTTTGTATATGCCCAAAGATATCCAACCCTTATTCCCTGATTTATCATAAGCTTCTGTCACATTAATTTCATCTGACTCACTTCGTAAATAGAATTCTTTTCTGCCTATGTATTCAAAAAGTGTTGCATTCGATTTTTTTTCGTTTGTGCCGCCTGTAATTTCAATTGACTTAATATCCTTTAATTTCGTTTCGCCGCCGATTGCAGTCAAATAATTATCAATCACATCCTGCCCCGTTTTAACAGGCTTAAATGTTTGCGCATGAAGCCCAAATGCAAATGCTATAAAAAACAATATTAGACAAAGAACATTCCTCATTCAAATCAATTTCTTTGCAGCATAAATGTTTTTACAAATTCAAACACTTCGTTAGGTTTTATATCATCCATAACATCTCTTGAATTATCATCCCCAGCCGGAACAAATATCTTTTTCCTTTCAGTGTACGGCCCCCAGCGGGTAGGACTTTCAACTTTAACAGGCGAATACAAACCAATAACGAAAGTCTCAACCGCAGCGGCTATATGTATCGGCCCCGAAGAATTCCCGATAAAGAGCTTTGCCTTCTTCAAAAGAGCGGCTAGTTCTCTCAAATTTAAGTCAAAAACACTGAAAACTCTATCATTTTTCCCTGCCTTACTCATTATATTGTTTACTTGCGCCGCATTGTCCTTTGTTCCTGTCAATATAATATCAAAATTCAGAGCTTTATCGCTTAAGATCAAATCTACCAGTTTTACGAAATTCCCGTCGCTCCAAACTTTTGCTGAGCTTAGCGTTGGGATATGTATAACAACATAATCCCTTGTTAAATCAATCCCTTTTAGTTGTAATTTATTGTTAAGAGAATCTATTGCTTCTTTTTTGACTTCAATATGAGGCGATAAATCTTTTAATGGTTTACAGTTAAGCTCATTAAGCAAATCCAGATTATATTCCAGTTCATGTTTAATTGAATCTTTCCTGTGCTGCCTGTGTTTTAAGTTAAATAAAAATGAATACCACCTGTAAGCCGTTCCAAGCCGATACTTAACTTTTGACTTATACAAAGCACGCGCTATCACGTAACTTGGATGCACAACAATGCCTAAATCGTACTTGTTTTCATCCAAAATACGCTTAATATCTTTTATAGTGTCCTTTTCTATAGCATGAACTTTATTTATATTTGGATAATCAATTACAAGCTCCTGGGTTCTGGTATTGACCAAAAAATCAATTTTGGCATCGGGGAAATTGTGCCTGAGCGCGTCTGCCATTGGTAAGGTAAGTATAACATCGCCGATCCTGTCGGTGCGAATGAGCAATATATTATGCGGCTCTATGTGTTTTGTTTTAATGGCAGTTATAGGAAATGTTTCGAGTAAATCTTTTAAATATATAACATTACGTTTATTTTATCAATTTATAAAAAACGAGTAAAAATGAAGAGCGCAATAATTTCTATTGCCGTTATTTTCTTATTGGCAGGTTTCTCGTGTGAAAGTACGGGGCAAAATGACAAGAAAGAATTGACCACATCTGGCAAAACTGAAACTAAACCGAAACCGGACACAACTATTACAAATAAAATGGATTCCAGCTCAAGTAAATTTAAAGATCTAAACAAAGACGCATTCGCGCTGCATTATGACGCGATCGTTATAGATACCCACAATGACGTTTTGATGCCCGTTATGATGGAAGGCGCCGACCTAACCAAAGAGAACGCTTCGACTCAATCGGATTTGGTTAAATGGCGCAAAGGCGGACTTGATGTCCAGGTGTTTTCAATCTATGTGCCCGAACGATACAAAACCGGTCACTACAAGTATGTAAACAAATTAATTGACCATCTCGAAGAAGTTGCAAAAGATAATCCCGATATGCTTTATCTCACAAATAATTACGAAGATCTAATGACCGGACTTAACGATAAACATTTCTGCGGACTTATGGGAGCTGAGGGCGGAGCAATGATAGAAGGCTCTATTGAAAAGCTTGAACATCTATATGATCGCGGCGTAAGATATCTTGGCTTAACATGGAACACCAGCAATGAAATAGGCGTCTCAGCAAGAGACGAGACCGAACGCGGGAAAAAAGGCGGACTGACCGAATTTGGCAAAGAAGTTGTTAAGAAAATGAATGAGCTGGGCATGCTGGTTGACGTATCACATCTTGGCGAAACTGCTTTCTGGGATGTTGTTGCTACAAGTAATGCCCCAATTATTGCTTCTCACTCGGATGTATACAATATTTGCCCGCATTACAGGAATCTAACCGATGACCAGATAAAAGCTATTGCAAAATCCGGCGGATATATTGGCGTTAATTTCTATTGCAATTTTCTGAATCCAAATTCGAATATTTCACAGGTAAGAGCTATTCATAACAAGTATAAATCTGCACTTAGAAAAATGGAAGATAAATACGGCGATGATTTGATTGGCTATAATGAAGAAAGATACAGCTATTTTGAAGACAATAAAACAAACTCCGGCACGCCGATAGATATGCTTATAGACCATATTGACTATATTGTTAAGCTGGTTGGAATCGATTATGTAGGTTTAGGCTCTGATTTTGACGGAGGCGTAGATACACCCAATGAATTATATGATGCGACATGCTATCCTGTAATAACTAAAAAACTGGTCGAACGCGGCTACAGCGAGCAGGACATAAGAAAAATATTAGGACTGAACTTCTTACGGGTATTTAAAACCGTTTGCAGCAAAAAATAGATATGTACAAAAGAATAGCCACCAAGACACCAAGGCACAAGGAAAAAACTGGCGAACTGGTGAATTAGTGAACCGGTGCACTAGGTTTTTCTGAGTTTCTCACAATTTCGCTATTTCGCTATTTGACCATTTCACTATTTTGAAGATTCCGCAAAATACTATAGAAGAAATTGCATCATCGATTGATATTGTTGATGTGATTTCCGCATACACTCCCCTCCGCAAAGCGGGACGCAGCTTCATGGGCAGATGCCCGTTCCACGAGGAAAAAACCCCGTCATTCAGCGTATCACAGGAAAAAGGCGTATATCACTGCTTCGGCTGCGGCAAGAGCGGCAATGTGTTTACTTTTGTGATGGATATGGATAACGTGTCCTTCTTCGAAGCCGCAAAACTTTTGGCTGAAAAGGCAGGTATTAGAATTGATTATGAAGACGAGCCTTTTGATGAAGACCGAAATCTTGTTGAGAAAATTGTTGAAATAAACAATAAAGCCGCACATTACTTCCACGATAATTTAATGGGCAGAGACGGCGAATACGCGCGCGAATACTTAAGAGAGCGCAGCATTAAAGATGAAATGCTTACCAAATTCGGATTGGGATATTCACTAAGAGAAAAAGACGCTTTATATAAAGAGCTTTCAAAAGCTTATTCAAACGAAGAATTAACCGCCTCAGGATTATTTCTGAATCTTCCGCAAAATGAAATGCGCGACCGCTTCCGCGGCAGGCTCATGTTCCCTATTATCTCAGAATCCTCGCGTGTAGCGGGATTTGGCGGCCGGAAATTATATGAATCTGAAGGATTTGATGAAGCTAAGTATGTTAATTCATCTGAAACAAAGATCTATAACAAAAGCAGAATTCTATATGGATTAAGCTTCGCAAAAACCCGCATAAAGGAAACAGGCTTCGCAGTTCTTGTTGAGGGTTATATGGATTTAATTTCACTATTTCAAAACGGTTTTGAAAATGTTGTGGCATCCAGCGGAACCTCATTGACGCCGCTACAGGTGAAGATACTTTCCCGTTATACACAGGAAGTTGTTGTGGTATATGATTCCGACATCGCCGGACAAAACGCTTCGATGCGCGCAATTGAGCTGATAATTGAAAATAATTTGAATGTTAACATAGTTGTTCTGCCCGGCGGCGAAGACCCTGACACTTACATTCGAAAACAGGGAAAGGATGCTTTTCAAAGGCTGCTTGATAAGCGGCAATCGGTAATAAATTATATTGGCGAGGGATACAGGCAGGATGGGAAACTTGAATCGCCTGAGGGAAAAACTGAGTTCGTAAGAAGAATTATCAACCTGATCGCCAAAATGAGAGATGAGATTAAACGTGATTTTTACATTAAAGACATTGCGGCAAGATTTTCGATATATGAAAGCATAATAAGGAAAGAGCTTGATAAACAGCTTAAACTCGGCAAAAAGGGGATAACAAGAGATGTAAGACGTGAGGTTTTTGATGAACCTCCGGAACATTTACCCGCAGCGCTTAAACCATCTTCCGCTGAAATTATGCTGATCAGGCTGCTGGTTGATTCAGATGCAAAAACAAAAGATTATCTTATGAACAATCTTGAAACAGGCTTTATTGCTAATGATACGGTAAGGAAGATCGTAAATTATATTATGATAAACATCAACAATTCAAGCAAGCTAACTCATGTAAATCTATTTAACGAATTTCATGACGATGAAGCAAAAAAAATTATTGGCAACGCTCTTTTGGATGAGAATTATGTTTTGCAGGAAGAGAAAAACAAAAATTATACAAGCGACGCAAGAATAATAATCAGTCAGTTTAAGCTGCTGGATATAAGAAAACAGATCAAAGAAATCGAGAACAAATTAAAAGCTTCGAATAAGTATGAACCCGAAGCGCTTGAATTGCTTACCGCCCAGCAAAAATTAAAGAATGAACAGCTTGTTCTTGAAAAATCACTTAAATCGATTTAATAATTA
>CAZMRG010000025.1:0-33229 GCA_964568655.1 uncultured Ignavibacteriales bacterium
ATAGGATAGAAAAGAATTATATTTTAATATTATAAAATCCTTCCCGCTTCGGCTGGATGAATAGTAGCCGCATATATATATATCATCATTTGCATCAACCGCTAAGCTGTATCCTTTGCCATCAAGTATACTGCTATATGTTTGGCATGACATTGCTATAGTGTTAGGATGGTACGCTAAAACAACAATATCATTACATGCAGTCGTACTGTTATATAAATATCCGGTAATAATAACGCTTCCTCCATCGCCGGGGCGGATATCTAAACCCATATCATCGCCTGCATTTGGATATGTTTTATCAACAACTATATTGCCGGAACTATTATATTCTCTCAGCCAAATATCTTTATCGCCGTTAATTTTCTCATAACCTGTAACGTAAATATTTCCACTGTTATCTACATAGGTCTTAAAAGGATATTGGCCGGTGAGCTGTGCAAGCGAAACATTTGCAAGAAGTATTACGAGAGCAAAAATAATTGATTTCATATGAAATTAATTTGATTAATGAAAAGACAATTTTTTTTATGGATTTATTTCTATTTTACCAAAAGCATTTTTTGCGATTTGATAAGCCTGGAATCCTGATATAAAACGTAGAAATATACTCCGCTGGAAAGATTACTGCCTGAAAATGTTGCTTCATAATCTCCGGCCCTTAGATTTTCATTTACCAGTACAGCTTCTTCCCTGCCAAGTATATCATATACAATTAGTTTAACATTTTTATTATTATCGGGTACTTTAAATTTGATTTTGGTATCCGGGTTAAACGGATTTGGATAATTTTGAAGCAAATCGAATTTCATCGGAATGTTATGGCTATTTTGCCTCACGGCTATCGGACTGGGATTTTTTGTAGATATAATTGATCCGTAGTCTCCGGCAATAAATCCGGTCGCGCTATCTGTAAAACTCATTGAATAAAGATTATTTGACGTGCAGGTATTTGAGAATAGCCAGTTTGTACCGCCATTTGAAGTATATAAGATAGTTCCTGATTCCCCGGCTGCAAAGCCTGAGGTATTATTTAAAAAAAACACTGAATATAAATTATGAAGAGTTGGCGATGGCTGCAGATTCCATGTAGCGCCGGCATCTGTAGTTTTACGTATTTGCCCGCTTCCGCTAACGCAATAGCCGGTCAAAGTATCTGAAAAGAAAATATCAAATCCTTTCCCGCCGCTTTGCAAGATCCAGTTCTGCCCGGCATTTGTTGTTTTGTATGAGCCGACTAGAGCAACGGCATAACCAATGTTAGCATTAACAAAAAATATTGAAGAAAAATCCGTGCTGTTATTGCTAAGCTGTGTAAACCAGTTAACGCCGGAGTTGGTGGTTTTGAGAATAATTCCATTTCCATTATTATTAATTCCGCCTACGCTGTAACCTATGCTATCTGATGTAAACGTAATTTTAACCAGGCTGATATTTGTGCCGCTCGGCTGGGTCGACCAGGCATTTCCCCCATCGGTTGTTTTCAAAATCAACCCCGTATCGCCAACTGCAAAGCCTGTATTCGTGTTTGTAAAATATAGCGAGTAAAGACGCCGGGTAGTCTGAGAATTTTGTAAAGCCCAACTGCTCCCGCCATTTGTGGTTTTTAATATTTTTCCTTCAAATCCGGCGGCATACCCTGTATTTTGGTCAGAAAAGAAGACTGATTTTAAATAACGTTGATAACCGGTTTGCACCGCCCAGTTTATTCCCGCATTTGTAGATCTAAAAACAGTTCCGCCGCCGCCGAAAGCAAAAACATTATTTATATCTATATTCTTTACTCCTAATAAAGTAAGCGTTTGATAGTAGGATGAAACTTTCAGCGTTGAATCCTGCGTCCAGTTAAACCCGCTATTAGTTGTCTTTAGAATTCTTCCGTAGTCGGTAACAACATAGCCATTATTAAAATCAAAGAATGACATACCTCTTATTATATCAGTATTACCACCCGGCGCGGGTACATTTAATGGTATACTATCCCAGCTTATTCCTCTATTGGAACTCCTGACAACCAGGCCGAAAGTAGTGTTAAGAACTCCGATTATATTATTTGAATCTAAATATGAAACCCCAATTACCTGGTCAAACGGAATTTCATGCGGGACAACATAAGTATTCCAGTTTGTCCCTCCATTACTTGTTACGGATATTCTGTAAGCTCCGCCTACGGCGCCAAAATTTACATTTAAGAAACTCCCGCTCCAGCACGGCCCGCCGTTATATACCTCAGTCCATGTATCGCCGCCGTCTGTCGTTTTTAAAACATCGCCGCCGCCAACTACTAAATATCCATTTCCTGCAATGAATCCGGTATTTGCGTTTACAAATTTAACGGCCCTGTAAATCCACTGATTACGGGTTTGTATGATTTGCCAATTAGCGCCAAGATCGGTGGATTTAATTATTATACCGCTATCCCCCGCTGCAATAATTGTTGTTGAATTAGAGAAATCAAGATCCTGCAAAGCTGCTTTTGTTAAGGATGGAATTGCGGTCCAGTTTAATCCGCCATTTGTCGTTTTGATTATTGAGCCTGAAGAACAAACTCCAAATCCGTTCTGGGAATCCAGGAATTTTACCGAATTTACCTGGTTCCCCTGCGGCATAGGATTACTCCAGTACCAATTTGCCTGCGCTGCCAGGTCTGATGCCATTAGCAGCCCTACCAGAAAAATAAAATTACCCGTATATGCCAGACTTTTTTTCAATTATTTATTGACATTCCTTTTTAAGACGTTTCAATTTAATTTGAAAACTCTGAAAATCCAAATAAAATATACTTTAACTCCGTGGATATTTTTTGAGATTTGTGAGATTTGCAATCCGGACATAAGGATAGAGAAGTTTATATAAGATAACTTCTCTTGATAAAAGAAAATGTGAATTACGGGGATTTAGATTAACGTAATTCACGCAGGCGTTACAGACCTTAAAGGAATGACAGCGCCGGATGACGTTAAAGAAACGGCATTATTATTCTTACCCCTGCGTTTAGAAAATCAGAATAATATTTTTATTTTATCATTTATTCTGAAGTTGTGGGGTCAATAATACTTGATACTTTGGTCACTACATTTGCGGGGAATCCGCCTTGTTTGGCATGCTCCCGCACCATCTCTTCATTTGGGGCTATGTAAACGCAATAAATTTTGTCCGTTGTAACATAGCTCTGAACCCACTGTATTTCCGGCCCCATTTTTTCTAAAACTCCGCATGAAGTCTGTGAAATACCTTTTAATTGTTCGGGAGTCAATTTACCTGCGCCCGGGATCTCTCTTTCTATTACATATTTTGGCATATTTATTTTGTTTAGTTTGCGAAAATTTCTTTTTCATGCGAAAAAACAGGCCTTTTAAAAAAGCAGAATGCCTCTGCTTTATTATAATAAATTTGGCTAATGTATGTAAATATTGACTTTTACAGGGTTTTTTACTTTCGCAAATATACAAATTCCGAATTTTTGTTACAAGCATGAGACATATAAGACTTATAAACTATATGCACTATACGCTGAGAGCGGCATTTTAAGTTACTCCATTAAGGGTACATTTACTACCTGAAAAAAAATCAGAGTGAAACCAAACACGCTAACGCATTTCGGAATAAAATTTTTTGGCTCGATAATTGTATTTCCCTTTTCTTTAGTATCGCATTAGATACTACAAAACATTGGCGGTATTTAGTATAGCTATAACTTCAAAATGAGATTATAATTGCTTAAGGTTTTTAAAACATCTGAACTTACCTTTTTTAGAATTCCTGAAAATTTATAACTACTAAAGAGATGTTTAATAAAGTGAACCGCTTCGCAATTATTTTATTTCTTTTTGTTTCCGTCTTTTCTTTTTCAAAGGCTTTCCCGCAGGATAAATCACAAAAGACGATCAACTCTGATACTTCAAAAACGCAAAAGATAATCCGTATGAAGATGACTCTTCATAGCGCGCCGAAGCTGACAATTCAGTTCAGCGGCAGTTATGATTTCGGAGTTTATGAACTATCGGGCAACAGCAACGGCGATTTCAATTCAACCGAATTTGTAAAAGGATTGAATTTTGGCGTGAGGCACGGTATCGGCGCAAATTTAACGGCTAAGTATCCGCTTCATGAACGCGGAAACCTGAGGCTTGATATCTCGCTGCTCTACAACCGTTTCAGCAGCAGCTTAACAAAAGTCATGTCTGTTAATGATGAAATTGAATTTGCCAGGTATAGCGTTTATTCTTTGGTTGCGGGCATAGAAAATAATTTCACTCCAAGTTACAAAATAAAAACCTATGTTGGCGCGGGAATTACAGCAAGCATTATTTCGGGGCAGGCTAAGATATTCAGCGACGGGGTATATAACGACCTCTCAATAATTCCGGCATTCAGGCTGGGGGTGTCTTTATTTTCAGGGCTTGAGTACATGATCAACGACAGGATGGGGATCAACACAGGCTTCATGTTTACTCATGCTAACTTATGGCTTAAACAGTCAAAAGAGTCATCCGAACCGGGCAGGATATACCTGGATGACGCGATGATAAAACCAAGGCTCCTTTATTCCGGATTTAAACAATTTGCCTGGGGATCGTTTTTTATGGGAGTAGATTATTATTTCGGGATTTCAGATAAACAATATGTTTACCCGAAACAATGATTAACCGTTTGGAAGTTATTCAAAGCTCTTTTTTGACGGAATTGATCTGATATCTACAAAATGCTGAATAATGAAACGGCGGCTTTTATAAAAAGAAAAACTCCCAATATCAATAATACCACTCCTGCAATTATATTGAGTTTATTTACGGTTGCCTGAGTGATTCGTTTCTTATTGCCGGTTATCAGCTTCAAAAGCAAAAAGAACCATCCCATCGTTCCTGTGAATGCCCCTATTGAAAATGACAGGCCTCCGATAAATGACGAATTCAGAAAGTTAAATCCTTTTAAATAACCAACAAGCGCTATCCATGATGCGGGCAGCGTAAGAGATGACAAACATAACAGGATCCCCATAAAGAACAAGCCCACTGAATTTGAGTTTTTAATTTCTGGCGCTTTGAGGCGCCTGGCCACGTATTCCGCTTTTTTGGTCAGCTTGCTTGCCTTTGAATAAGCCGAATTAAACTTTGCGGTTTCTTTTGTCTCCAGTTTCTCATATGTGATCTTTGATCTCATGATCTTAAGACCATAGATTATAACAACCGCGCACCCGGCAAAAGTAAGCGCAATTTCTATCACATAAGCATTTTTATTGTAAAAATCAGCGGCTGCGTCCGGGAAAAAAGAGATAAACAGATTGATCCCCCCAAAAGCCAGAAGACAATAGAAGAAATCCATAAATGCGGCGCCAAGCGCAATAGCTTTGCCTTCTTTTACTTCATTCTTAAATCCGTTCGAGATTATTGCAAAGGCAATGGGTCCCATAGGAGGCACAGAAACCATAAACCCCGTAATAGCGCCTGCAATTAAATTAATGATTAAGCTAATCAATCAGTATTTTGGTTATTAAAGTTCTTCAGTTCTGATTTATTAAATATTTGAAAAAGTCCAGTCTTTTATCTCGGGCGGATCATCCAGGTAATCATAGATAAACTTTTTATGTTCTTTTAATTTATTTTCACAAAATGAGATAAAAACATCGGCCTCCTGGTGAACGCGGGCAACCCTGCGTACCGCCTCTGCCGCCAGTTGAAACCGGCTGATATTGTTTAAGACTACCATGTCAAAAGGCGTTGTCGTGGTTCCTTCTTCCATAAAACCCCTTACATGAAAACGCGCTGGGTCCGGCCTGCCATGAACAAGATCATGAATAATTCTCACATAACCATGGAACGCAAAAATAACAGGCGTTGAAGCGGTAAATAGTCTTTCAAAAATTTCATCATTCATTCCGTGCGGATGATACGCCTGCGGAGAAAGCGACATCAGGTCCACTACATTGACCACTCTTACAATCAAATCCGGAAGTTGGCGCTGCAGCAGCCATGAAGCTGCGACAGTTTCAAGAGTTGGCACATCGCCTGCGCATGCTAATATTACGTCGGGGTCTTTGCCTTCAGCGTTGCCGGCCCACTCCCATATAGAAGCGCCCTGGGCACAGTGAGCAATGGCCGCATCCATATCCAGCCACTGAAGTTCCGGCTGTTTTCCGGCAATTACTAAATTCACATAATCTTTGCTTCGCAAACAGTGATCCATTACCGAGAGTAACGTGTTTGAATCCGGCGGCAGATAAATACGAATGACGGAACTTTTTTTGTTCACCACGGTGTCAATGAAACCCGGCCCCTGGTGGCTGTATCCATTATGGTCCTGTCTCCATGCATGGGATGTGATCAGATAATTGAGAGACGCAACCGGTTTACGCCAGGGTAACTCATTAGACGTCTTTATCCATTTTGCATATTGATTGAGCATTGAATCTATAATAGTAACAAATGCTTCATAACAGGGAAATAATCCGTGCCTGCCGGTAAGAAGATAGCCTTCAAGCCATCCCTGGCAAAGGTGTTCGCTGAGCGTTTCCATCACCCGTCCATTTTGTGAAAGATGATCGTCAATTGGAATTATTTTCTCCATAAAGCAGCGGTTGGTTTCTTCAAAAACTGAATCTAAGCGATTGGACGTGGTTTCATCGGGACAAAAGAGACGAAAATTCCGGTTATTTTCATTCAGCTTAAAAGTATCCCGTAAATATTTCCCCAGGTTGCGGGTGGCTTCGCTCCTTTCACAGCCAGGTTCATTCACCCGTATTGCGTATTGCCTGAAATCAGGTAAAATGAGATCCTGTAATAATTGACCGCCATTGGCGCAGGCGATGCTGCCCATTCGTTTGCCGCCTTCAGGCGCCATTTCAGCTATCTCCGGATTTAGTTTCCCGTTCTCATCGAAAAGTTTTTCCGGGTGATAGCTGCGCATCCATTGTTCAAGCGCTCTTAATTTATCGGGATTCTCCTTTACGCCGGTCAGCGGAACCTGGTGCGCCCTGAATGTGCCCTCAATCGGAACTCCGTTCCACTCTTTTGGTCCGGTCCAGCCTTTAAGAGTCCTTAAAATGATGATAGGCCAGCCTGATATTTCTATTTTCTCTTTGGTCCTGGCTGCTTCCTGCAATTGTCTTATTCTTGCATAAGCCCGGTCGAGCGCGCTAATCATGTCTTTGTGAACGCTCATTGGATCATCGCCTTCTACAAAAAATGCTTTGTAGCCATAACCTTCAAAAAGTTTTTCCAATTCTTCATCGTCTTTTCTTGCCAACACAGTAGGGCCTGATATTTTATAACCGTTTAGGTGCAGAATTGGCAAAACAGCGCCGTCTCTTACAGGGTTAAGGAAAGCAAGAGATTTCCAGCTTCCTTCTAAAGGACATGTCTCAGCTTCTCCGTCGCCTACAACGCAAGCCACAATAAGATCAGGATTGTCAAATGCGGCTCCGAACGCGTGTATTAAAGAATATCCAAGCTCGCCGCCTTCATTAATAGAACCGGGCGTGTGAGGGCTAACATGGCTCGGTATCCCGCCGGGAGTAGAAAACTGCCGGAAGAGGCGTTTCATACCTTCTTCATTCTGACTAATCAATGGATATGTTTCGGAATATGTTCCTTCCAGATATGTATTAGCCACAATAGCCGGCGCTCCGTGGCCGGGCCCGCATACGTATAATATTTGCGCGCCGGTCTGCCTGATCAGCCTGTTCAAGTGAACATAAATAAGGTTAAGTCCGGGGGAAGTTCCCCAGTGGCCCAGTAAGCGCGGTTTAATATGTTCAGGCTGTAATGGTTTTTTAAGAAGCGGGTTATCCATCAGATAAATTTGGCCGACTGCAAGATAATTTGCCGCCATCCAGTATGAATTTATTTGTTCGAGCGATTTCTGAGAAATGTTTTCCATAGCAGTCTATATGTTTGTTAAATTAAAATATTCCGGCGCTTCGATAAAATCTTATGATAAGAATGCTGAGCTATCATGAATTCTTCGTTGGTTTTTATTACTCTTATTGTAACGGCGCTATTTTTTGTTGAAATTATTTCCCGATGACGGTTATTTTTATTTTTATCTATTTCAATCCCTAAAAACTGTAATCCTTTGCATATGCGGCTGCGGATTGTGGCGGCGTTTTCGCCGATTCCGCCAGTGAAAACTAAAGTATTTATTCCCTCTAATGAAACAGAGAGCGACCCTACAAATTTCCGCGCCTGGTAACAAAACATAGTGATCGCTTCTCTAGCGCGAAGGTTTGTTGTTTCCATGTCCAGAAGAACCATCATATCTGAGCTGACGCCGGATATACCTTTCAAACCGGATTGATGATTAAATAACTTTTCCAGTTTTTTTGGAGATACCTTTTTTTGTTTCATAAGGTACAATGCAATTCCCGGATCCAGATCGCCGCATCTTGTTCCCATTATCAGCCCACCCGTTGGGGTTAAACCCATAGTGGTATCAATGCTTTTCCCGTTTCGGACAGCTGCCATGCTTGCGCCGTTTCCAAGATGCGCAATTACAACCTTTCCTTTCGCTTCCTTTGGCGCCAGGCGCCGCAGTTTCCGTAAAACATATTCATAAGATAGCCCGTGAAATCCATACCTGATTACTCCCTCTTTAGACAGTTCAAACGGCAGAGAAAAGCGCCTGGCATAAAAAGGCATATCCTTATGAAAGACGGTATCAAAGCAGGCGACTTGCGGAACGTTGGGAAATGCTTCAAAAAGTATATTCATGGTTTTTAATTCATCAGGCAGGTGATTCGGGGCAAGAGGAATCAACAACTTCAGCGACTTTATAAGCTCTTTGCTCGCCATTTTGTGCTCCCTGTTCGCCAGTCCCCCGTGTATTATTCTGTAGCCAATAGCTTCTAATTGATATTTATTCGCGTTCAACTTCAGCCACCTCGCTAAACGATTTACGGCTTCCTCAATGTTGCTATGACCGGTTTTATCATCTGCCAGTATCAGCCCCTCCCGGTTGAGTATTATGAAATGACTTTTCGGAAAACCAATCCTGTCAATATGTCCCGACCATTCCATTTCCAATCCATGACTAAAACGGAAAAGAGCAAATTTGAGACTGGATGATCCGCAGTTTACAGAAAGTATATAACCGCTATTCATTTTATCAATAAGTAAATTAATTTTTTTCAGCAATTCAGGCAAGCGGTTATCGCTTCGATCACGCGCTTGGTCTCGTCAATATCTTTGACCATGATAGAAAGCGCTCCCGCTTCTTTGGCCGGATAATCGTTCCCGCCGGGGAAAATGGCATCTCCTATAAAGATCATATCAGAAATGGCAACGCCAAGCGTGTCGCGTAGTTTCCTGATGCCGTAAGCTTTATCAATACCATGCTTAGTAACATCAACAGAAGTCGTGCCTCCCAGGTTTACTGAAAACTCGGGGACTAGTTCATCCATGACAGCTTTTATTTTTTTTCTCTTGGCAAAATCTGGATCCCATTTTTTCTTTTCATCGATTGGCGCTTGCTGGCCTAAAGCTGAGAAAGTGATCTGGCTGCCCCTGTCCTCAATTACATCTCCCCAGGTTTTCCCGGCTTTGAAATCAGATGACGCAGTCGCTTTTTTCAATGAATCGATTATTTTTTCTTTTTCTTCAACTGTAAAGTCTTCTGAGTATAAGAGTTCCCATCCTGAATCATATTTGTAAAACTTTGTTCCGCATGTAGGGAGAAGAGAAAGATTCTTCAGGCGTTCATCATGGGGAAGATTGGATAGAACTTGTTTTTCGAATTGCGGCCAGGCGCCGCCTGATATTACCGCCACTTTAACAATATTCAAAAGAGAGCCCAGCAAAGCAGCCATTTCGCCATCCAGAGGCGCTTTACTTTCGGCCAGCGTGCCGTCCAGATCAAAAACTATAAGTTTTTTCATTTGTTTATTTTCTTTTCAGGCATTGATATTTCCAGCAAACTAATGCGTCCCTTAGTCCGGAATAGACATTCGCCGATCGCTGCCGGTAAAAGAAATACATCGCCTTTACCCACATGATAAGCTGATCCATCGTACTCTATCTGTCCTTCTCCTGCAATACATACAAGCACATGAGGCATTCCCAGGGAACCAACAATAAACGGAGACATACCGCTAAGCCGCCATAAAACAAAATGTTCGCAAAGAAAGAGCCTTTCACGAAGTACAGATTTTACATCTTCCACAACCGGTTCCACCGGACCCGCCGCTGCTTGCGCGTAATTGATGCACGCCAGCGCTTCCTGAACCTGCAGATCTCTGGGCTTGCCTGTTTTAGCGTCTACATGGCCCCAATCATACAGGCGAAAAGTAACATCGCTGTTCTGCTGGACCTCGAATACAACAACGCCGCCGCCAAGAGTGTGAACAGTCCCTGCCGGAATAAAGATTCCATCACCGGGCTTTGGTGTGAAATGTGAAATTTTGTCCGCCACTTTATCGTTCCTGATCGCCTGCTGCAGATCTTCTGCTGATGTTCCCGGTATTAAGCCTGCAAAAATCCGGCTTTCGGGCGACGCTTCCAGTACAACCCACGCTTCTGTTTTTCCATGCTCGCCCGCAGGAAGATAATTTGACTGTCTGTCTGATGGATGTACCTGAACCGAAAGCATTTCTTTTGCATCCAGAAACTTCAGCAGCAGAGGAAATCTGCTATAACTCCCGGCAAGCTCTCCAAGCAGTTGCGCTCCATACCGGTCAATTAGTTGTTTGATTGTCAATCCTTTAAGCGTTCCATTGGCCACCCGGCTCGGCTGGTCATCACGGTCGCTCAGAAGCCATGCTTCGCCGATCGGGCCGTTGCCCGGAAGAGCTGTTTGGAAGATCTTTTCAAGGCTCCGCCCACCCCACAGACGGTATTGAAAGATTGGTTCGAACTGTAATGGATACAAACCTAATTGATTCATTGTCTGATATTTTGTTGAATTTATTTCCCGACTTTGTTAATTTTACGTTTTTCAATTCTGTAAAAAGGCATTCATAATATATCGCGCTTCAGATTGATAATGTGTTTTTTCCCATTCCGGGACTTCTGCCGGTTACCAAAGCAACTTTGCATTCTATTCTATAAGCGGTCTTTTCTCATTCGAAAAATATTCTTTGACAAAGGCGTGTTGTTGGTTCTCTGTCATTTTATCCGTTTGTTTGATCTCAATTTTTATTTTTGCGAAACTGTGATCCTTTTTTAAAACGTTAAACAGCTCAACTTTCGCATCAGTAGGGCCAAAGAGAATTACTTCTTCATAATTTTTAATGGTTTCGCCTAGTTTTCTGTAATACTCTGATTGTTCATGTTGCTCCTTATTGTGCATCAGGTTTTCACTCTTGCTCAAGCTGCTTTCTTTTTCGTTATGAGTAAATTTTGATGCAACTGTCTTTGTTTCAATTGGGTTGGTTGTGAATTCCATCAAGTGAGCGCTTGAATGATCCATCCAAATTCCTAAGTTTTTTGCTGATGTCATAGTTTTCTGTTTTAATCTGATATGTGGAATTTTTTGAGTTTTATTTAGCGGCAATATTCGGAATATACAATGATAATAGTTTCAAGTTGAATGAAAAGGGCAGTATAAAACTGCCCTCTTGAAGATCGTTACTAATTAATCAGGTAAACCATTTCTATCGTCATCTTTGAAAGCTTTGAAATTGTGATTAATATTATCTTTTATGTTATTATCAATATCGTTTGAATTTGCGGGAATCCTTGGATCGAGAAAAACTCCATTGCTTATAAACCAGATATATGGTTTAACAATCATGGTAATGTTTGTCAATGAAGCCGAACCAAAAGGAACAGTGTTCGGGAAATGTAATATTTGATGAGCCGATTTTGTCGACTTATAAACAAAATAATTTCCAAAATATTTGCCTTTAACAACAACTGAATATCTGCCGTTTACATCCGCAAACTCAGGATCAGGTATAGCTTCTAAATCCTCTAATTTATGAACTTCAAACTTGATCTTTTCATATACGCCTGAAGGAATTATTGATGAGCTAATGGTATTGATTCCAGTAGTCAAATTAAGAAAAATAACAAAAGGCCCAACTTTAAAGTCAGATGAATCCTCAGAGGCTGACGCTAAATCCAGCTTAATGTCTTTTATCAGTATCTTAACTGTATCCAGTACAAATATACTTTGAGAATCGCCGACTGAATCCGTTGAACTCATTGTGCTAAAGCTCACATTATTTGCCGGCGTTGAAGTAACCGAAGAATTCCCGCACCCGTAAAGACTTGCGCCGGCAATAATTGCCGCTATAAATAAAGCGGCAATTTTTTGTTTTATGATTATTTTTATCAATTCTGTTATTTTTCTTTTATTTTCGAAAATATTCTTTGCTTCACGACTGGTCATTATTTCTTTTTCTTGTTATTGTTGCCATTTGGCTTGTTGCCTGTGTTTGTATTGCCTTTGACCCTGCCGGTATTCTGGTTGCCCTTAGTTGTTCCGGTATTCTGGTTCCCTTTTACTCTGCCGGTATTCTGGTTCCCTTTTACCGTGCCGGTATTCTGGTTCCCTTTTACTTTACCGGTGTTCTGGTTGCCCTTTACTCTTCCGGTATTCTGGTTGCCTTTTACTTTACCGGTGTTCTGGTTACCCTTTACTTTGCCTGTGTTCTGGTTACCCTTTACTTTGCCTGTGTTCTGGTTCCCTTTTACTTTACCGGTATTCTGGTTGCCCTTTACTTTGCCGGTATTCTGGTTATTTTTTACTCTACCGGTATTTTGGTTACCTTTTACATTGCCCGTATTCTGATCGCCTTTTATTTTGCCCGTATTTTGGTTACCTTTCACTCTTCCCATATTCTGGTCGCCATTAACAATACTGTTATTTTTCTGACCGCTGAGAGTTCCGGTATTTTCTCTTCTGTTTGGTATTTCACGGGGCTTTCTTACATTCATGTCGCTGTAATTCTTAAAGTTCTTTGGCTCTTCTCTTTTAAATCCTTCTCTGTCCCTGTTTCTGTATCTCCTGAAATCAGGCGAATAAACATTGTAATCCCTGTCCGAATACCTGACATCTCCAAATTCTCTTACATGATGAATATTTATCATATCAACATTCCTTCCGTAAATTCCATAAATATTGTTTACGTCCGGACCTCTGTCTATTACTACGTTATCTACTAATACCACTCCAACTGTAAAGGAGAATCCGCTTACTAATATCCTGTCGCCGTCATCATTATAAGGATCGCAGTATTGATATACATCCGGTTCAAGGAAATGATTCCTGTGACAGATCATATAATCGTCATCGCTGATCTGCGGATCGTCCATGCTGCCATCGTCTAAGTAATCCGAAGGCGGTAACGGAGCCCATGAAACATAATCGTCATTCTGTCTCCAGTTTACCCATGCAGGCGACCAAACTCTTCCCGGAACCCACAACCAACCCTGGTCAGGTGAATCTACCCACCTGCCATAATGTGAAGTTGTTTCTTCATATGGCGTTGAAGCCCTAAAGTACCATCCTGCGTCTGTATTTTCCCACTGTCCATGCGAGTAAGGCCTGTATTCAGGCGTTTCTCCTGCGGCTATGGTTACGTCTAAGTCCGGCGAGGGACTCCATACGAATACCATACCCATATCTGCATCAGCTAATGCATACGCTGTTTTAAAGCCCAGCAGGCTTGAAACTGAAAAACTATTCTTTCCTGTATTTGTGGATGCAGTTGTTTTAGGCTTCATACCCAGAACTTCTGCCTTTACCTGTATCCACTGCCCGTGCGGAGCAAGCTGGTCGTAAAATTCTTTGTAATCGACCGTTGTAAGGTCTGAATCGGATTCTTTATAATCCTTTTGGTCAATAGATGATGCCGCTTTATTGTTTGTATCTAAAAGATCCGCCTGGTCTTTGGTCATGTTTCCATTGGCCGTTTTTGAACAGGAGGAGAATTGGAATAACAAGGTTGCCGTCAGCATTATCAATCCCATAGCGCTTAAAATCAATCTGGTTCTCATATTCGTTACTATTTCCTTTATATTAAAATATTGTTGTGTTAAAATTTAAAATCTATGCCTAGCTCTAATGCGTTAAAGTTGAAATTACCAAGTCCAAATCTTACGACGCCTGCAACTGCCGGGCTAAAAAAGTACCTCATACCGGCCTGCCCCCAGGCCCATAATCCGTTTTGTTTCAATGTGTTTCCGTTGGGCGAAGATGAGTAGAATCCTAATACTAAACCGATAAACGGCACGAATTTCCCGCTTGCTATCTGGTTAAAATTATAGTTTCCCTGGCCGCCTACAAATACATTAGAGAATCTTTCCAGGCCATTGCCTTCAAATGATGAATACCTGAGCAATGCGCCTACCCCGATAGTTCCTATTCCCGCCTGTGTAACCTGGTTTTCATAATTGAATCCGAAGGTAGGCGAATTATTATTGGCCCAGAATCCCAGGGTTCCACCCATTAAGTTATCGCGTTCTTTTAATTGTCCGTAAGAGGTAGCTGCGAGAAACAACAATATCAATATTGAAAAAATTGAAAATTTCATATTTTTTTCTTTCATTTAATTTTCCCCTATAAATTGCTCCTCTTATTGAGAGAGCCGGAATGAAGTTTAACTGTATGTAAGCTACGCAGAGATACCCGGTATGTCAATTGTGCGATAGGATGAAAAAGGGACTACACCTGCTGGATGAGTCTACATAATTATTAACGTTTCATTTAGGCCTTTTTATCTCAGGGGCATTTTCTAAAATCTCCGGCATTACCTCTTTACAGCCTGCGTTTAGGACAAAAAAAAGGGAGCCTTTTGGGCTCCCTTTGAAACTTTGTATGGACTGATAAAAACTATTTTTTAATTGGCTTTGGCTGCAGAAAATAGAAACTTATGCCTGCAAAGAATTGCAGGTAAGCAATCTTCCTTGCTTTCTGGGTACTAGTTGCTATATCGTTTAAACCATAAGAACCGCTTGAAGCTGTAGTTGAATCTTTGTTAAATAAGTTTTGGAAACAGTATCTGCCGCCAATAATTACTCCAATCTTCTTGCTAAGTTTCACATCAACTCCCGCTCCAAACTGGGCTCCAAACCTTACAGCTGACTTTAAATCTCCGCTGAAGGAACCGCCTTCGACGTCGGAGGTTAAATCAGTTGTTCCGCTGAACATATTAGTTGTGAACTGGGCATTTACAAATGGATTAGCCGGTCTTTTCGGAGCAAAATCGTATTCCGCTCCAATGCCGATCGTAAATATATTCATATCGGTTTTATAAGTGCCTGTTCCTAAAACCGGGTCGTTGTTAAATGTAAGATTGCCGCTGCTTAACCCTGTATACATGAATGATAATATTAGGCCAAATGTGCTTTTCTTGTCAAGAAAATATTTGCCATCAACTCCGAAGTTGAACCCGCTGTTTGTAAAATAAGGCGTAGGGTCTTTTAAACCATCTATATCAGCAGGAAAGTTTCCTTTTAGGTCCGGAAGCCCTAAAGTATATCCTCCATAAACATGAATGCTAAGTTTCGGGACCGGAAATGTTTGAGATCTTAAGCTGTTTGCTGCAAATAACATAATTAATATCGCAACTAATGTATTTATTTTTTTCAATTTTTTATTCTCCTCTAAGATTTATGAATGTGTTTATTATTTCGTATAACAAAACTATCTACAAACTGAAATTAATACAATCGGTCAATGGGATGAAATGGGAACTACATCCTTTGATTGAGATATTTTAACAATTAATGGCCGTTTTTGCATCAAATTGCTGTTTTTATTTAACTCTATGGTTTTTCCCATTAGGGATATTTTTATTCTCTTGAAAAGGACCATTCGCCTGAAGTTTTCACATCCAGAAGGTAATTGCCGGTTTCAGGAACATCGATCTCCTGCTTTTGATTAAAAGGTCCGTTTACATCTGCAATCATTGTCAGTAATGAGCCGTCAGAATAAAGTATTCTTGCGGTAAAATTTGAATTGCCGGAATAAATCGTGTTAAGCTTTGCTTTCCCCTTTATTAAATCTATGATCTGAGATTTATCGCCAATATATCCGAAAGACATTCTGTATTGGCCATTGCCGACCGATGTAGAAACCTGTTGAATTGCCTTCAACGCTTCATTTGAGTCCTTTGCATCCTTTTCGTCGTTTCCGAGAAATACTACTCCCAGAATCACTATCGCTATGACTGAAAAGAAAAACCCCATATATTTAATTTTAGCTAACATGAACATGTTTTAAAATTTCGCGAAATTCTATCCTGCCTCTGTGAAGCCTGCTCTTTACCGTGCCAATTGGCCACTTGAGCTGTTGAGATATCTCTTTCAAAGAGTATTCTTCAAGATGGAATAAAACTATCACTTTCTTAAACTCTTCATTTATTTTATCCATAAATTTTAATATCTCTTCCCTTGTAAGAATGCTCTCATTACAATTGTCGGGTATTTCCGGAAATTCTTCAACATGAACTTCGGTCATATTTTTGTTCTTCCTGCAGTAGCTGAAGAAAGTATTTTTCATTATTGTATAAAGCCACGCCCTGCAATTGCTGCCTTCTTTGAAAGAACCGTAGAATTTGAACGCCTTTGCATACGTTTCCTGCACCAGGTCCTCGGCATCCATCTGATTCTGCGTATATTTTTTTGCTATGTTTATAAAGTAACTATAGTGGATATATGCTTCGCTTGTGAAAGAATTTTCTTTTGCCATTATATTTTGTTTGTTGAATTCAATTCGTTAAAAAATTATAAGAATTAATAATAAAATTACTAATGAGCCCGCGGCCGCCATAAAGCAAAAAAAATCCATTTCATCATCGTTGAGGGTAAAGAAACCGGGCAAGTCTAACTTGCCGGATGATTTGACCGACTCGTTCCTCATCATAAAGCCGCTTTTCTGCCCGATACAAGCCTGATGATAAGTAAAATTACCGCGACGACTAAAAGTATATGAATAAATCCGCCCATTGAATAAGAGCTGACCAGCCCGGTCAACCATAGTACTAATAAAATTATTATAACTGTCCACATATTTCACCTTTTTGAAAACTTTTTAATTTGTAATTCCCGTTGATTAAGATTAGCGCCGCAGAGATAATTTCTTATCTCTGCGTCTGCTAATTGGACGTCTTAATGTTGCATTTGCGACAACATTATAGGAGAAAATCATTATTATACAGATTGGATTTTTCACATTATATGACTGTTAGCGTTTTCCCTGAATGAATCAGTTTGGATATCTCCGGAATTTCTTTCATCATTGAATGCGTTAAAATCGGATTCTAAACGTTCTTTTACTTTTTTGGTTTTACCGGCGATCTTTTCGACTCCGTTATTAAAAAAATCATTAGCTCTGTCAATTGTATTCCCGGCTTTTTCTTTGGCTCCGTTCCACGTTTCGTAAGATTTGTTTCTGCCTTCTTCTATCAGTTCATTCGTTTTCCTGCTAATGTCATTTCTTAAATGTTTCCCTGATTTAGGGGCAAACATTAATGCTATAGCTCCGCCTACCGCGCCGCCTAACAGAAAGCTGGTAAAAAGTCCGCTTGTTTTTTTGAAAATCGTCATTATCTTTTCCCTTGGATTTAGTGGTCGTTTGTTAAAAAGTTACTCTATACTTATTTTATTAATATCATTTTCTTATCGGACTGGAAAGCTCCCGCATCCAGTCTGTAGAAATACACCCCGCTCGGGTAAGAACTTGCGTCCCACTCTATCATGTGATTTCCTGCGCTCTGTGTTTGGTTGACCAATACGTTCACTTCCCTGCCGATCGCATCATAAACGCTTAACTTCACGTTTCCTGTCTGCGGAATCTGGTAAGAAATAACTGTCACCGGGTTGAATGGATTCGGATAGTTTTGCGCTAATGAATATTCATTTGGCGTTAACGTACCGTTATTTTCTATTGCAATCACTCCGGTTGTATTGAAACCTATTTCATATATATCAAAATTGCTTCCGCTTCGGTAATCCTGCCAGGCGACTATTGCTCCCAGGTTGCCGTTGCTTACTATCCTTGGGCTTTGCTGGTCATTTACTTCAGTACAAATCGCGTAACCTGTAGCCGCCCAGTTTATTGCTGCATTTGAAGCAATGCGCTGCGCGTAAATATCGGAATTGCCGGCGTTACGATGGTCTTCCCATGTAATATAAGCGCCGTTGTTACCGTCGCTGACAAGCTGAGATTTGATCTGGTCGCCGGAAGCTGTACATATAATAATTCCTGTCGCGGTCCATTGCACTGCGCCTGTTGAATTAACACGCTGCGCGTAAATATCGGCTGTCGTGCCGGTTCTGTAATCGGTCCATGAAATGATCGCGCCGCCCATTCCATCGCTTACGATCTTCGGATCTGTCTGGTCATAAGCTACATTGTTATTCATTACAACGCCGTCGACTGTCCATACAATAGCGCCGCCCGGTCCTATTCTTTGCGCGTAAATATCAAAATTATTTGTGCTTCTGTAGTCGGTCCATGTAATTATAGCTCCTGCCGCCCCATCGGAGCAAATATCAGGTTTTAACTGGTCGGTAGCCATGGTGCAGGTTGCCACTCCGTTGGTTGTCCATTGCACTGCGCCTGCTGAGCCTATTCGCTGAGTATAAATATCGTAATTGCCTGCGCGGTTATCGGCCCATGTGACAAATGCCCCGCCGCTGCCATCGCTGACAATTCTCGGCCCGCGCTGAGAAGCCGCCTGGTTGCATATGGCAACGCCATTAGCCGTCCAAATCATAACTCCGCTCGGATTCACACGCTGTGCGTAAATATCCGCAAAGCCTATATTGCTGCGGTAATCCTGCCATGTGAGGATAGCGCCGCCCAAACCGTCGCTGATCATTGAAATAGTATCTTGTTCAAAAACAGATGTGCAGACCGGAACGCCGTTAAGCGTCCATTGTACAACTCCACTTGAATTTACTCTCTGTGCATATATATCGGCTGTAACGCTGCCGCGATATGACTGCCATGCAATAATCGCGCCGCCCGTGCCATCGCTCACTATTATAGGATAGTAATTGCTATCCTGTGTACATATAGCGATGCCATCGGTCATCCATAACGCATTGCCGTCAGCATTCATTCTTTGAGCATAAATCTCGTATTTGCCGCTGTGTTTATCCTGCCATGTAATAATTGCGCCGCCGCTGCCGTCTGTGGTCATTGCCGGACTTATCTGGTTATTTATGGCCATGCTTACCGGATTTCCCTGCGGCTGCGAGAAAATTGCCGAAGGGGTTAATAATGCCGCAATGAGTATTCCGGCGTAAAACCAGAACAATTTTTTTGTAAAACTCTTATAATTTATTAATTTAGTATTCATTGCCGTCATATTTTAAAACAAATTTCCAAAACTCGTAAGGCTAAACTACAAATAGATAGCCCCTAAGTCAATTAAACAAAAGGATGAAAAAGGAACTACATCCTTTGATTGAGAAACCTACTTTTCGCTTGATTTTGGCTGGTTTTCTTTGTTATTCCAAAATGCTTCCGCTTCATTTTCCATTTTTTGCAGGCGGTCATAGTAGTCCGGGAATTCTTTCAAATGAGCCAGAGCTATTTTTCCGGTCATGATCAGGTCGTCGTTCGTAATATTTGTTGAAGGGTCAACTATTCCATGTTCAAGCTCAACCTCAAGCCCCATTTTGAATTGTTCAGGGCTGTATTTTACCCAGTAAATTCCCAGCTGTTCGCCGATCCATTTAGCTTCTTCCAGTGAAAAAAATTTTCCCATTTTAAGATCTCCCATAGTATTGTTAATATAGTTATCCCGAAAAAATCGGGATAACTTATGATAGTTTTAAGATTTATTTGATCAAAATCATTTTTTTAGTCGATACAAAAGCGCCTGCGTCAATGCGGTAGAAATATACTCCGCTCGGAAAAGCGCTTGCATCCCATTCAATTTTATGAGCGCCGGCATTTTGCACGCCGTTTACCAATACGTTCACTTCCCGTCCCAGATCGTCGTATATACTTAACTTTACATTTCCTGCTTCGGGGATCTGGTAGTTTATAACCGTTGCGGGATTAAACGGATTTGGATAATTCTGTGAAAGTGTGAATTCATTTGGCATTGTCGTTCCGTTATTCTCAACTGCCACCATTCCTGTTGTATTAAATCCCACTTCATAAACATCAAAATTATTTCCGCTGCGATAGTCCTGCCAAACAATTATTGCGCCAAGATTGCCATTGCTGACTATCATTGGACTTAATTGGTCAAACCCGGCAGTACAGATCGCAAAACCGGTTGCTGCCCAGTTTATTGCCGCATTTGACGCTATTCGCTGAGCATAAATATCAGAATTACCTGCATTGCGGTGATCTTCCCATGTAATATAAGCTCCGTTGTTGCCATCGCTTACGATTTGTGATTTGATCTGGTCGCCGGCAGATGTGCATATAATTACGCCGGTCGCGGTCCACTGAACAGCGCCAGTAGAATTTACACGCTGTGCATAAATATCGGCTGTTGTGCCTGTTCTGAAATCGGTCCATGATATAATTGCGCCGCCCATTCCATCGCTTACAATCTTTGGGTCAATCTGGTCGTATGCAACATTGTTATTCATAACTACGCCGTCTACCGCCCATACGATAGCGCCGCCGGGACCTATCCTTTGTGCGTAGATGTTAAAATCTGTTGTGCTTCGGTAATCATACCATGTAATTATTGCTCCGCTTGCTCCATCGCTGCAAATATCAGGCTTCAATTGATTTGTCGCCATTGTACATGTTGCAACGCCGTTAGTTGTCCATTGCACGGCGCCGGCCGAACCAATACGCTGCGTATAGATGTCAAAATTTCCGGCGCGGTTATCATACCATGTAATAAATGCTCCGCCGCTGCCGTCGCTTACAAGTTTAGGCCCCAGTTGTGCGGCTGCCTGGTTGCAAATATTAACTCCGTTTGCAGTCCAAATCATAGCGCCGCTCGAATTTACGCGCTGTGCATAAATATCTGCAAAGCCGTTATTACTGCGATAATCCTGCCATGTTAAAATAGCTCCGCCCAATCCGTCTGCAATCATTGAAATAGTATCCTGTTCAAAAACTACAACTGATACCGGAACCCCGTTTAGCGTCCACTGAATTACGCCGCTTGAATTAACGCGCTGCGCGTAAATGTCGGCTGTTACGCTGCCGCGATAAGACTGCCACGCGATTATGGCGCCGCCGCTGCCATCGCTTACAATGACAGGACAATAATTACTGTCCTGAACGCAGATAGGAACGCCGTTGGTAGTCCACATCGCATTGCCCGATATATTCATTCTTTGAGCGAAGATTTCGCATTTGCCGTTGTGCTTATCCTGCCACGTAATAATTGTACCGCCGCTGCCGTCTGTGGTCATCATTGGATTAACCTGGTTATTTACGGCAATACTAACCGGGTTACCCTGAAATTGCGAAAAAACTGCAACAGGTATAATTAAAGCTAATGCCAGCATGAAACTGAGCAAACGCACTATTCGGCTTCTAAAATCTATTGAATTTGTTGATATTGCCTTCATTTGTTTGTTAATTTGAATTAGGTGAAAAATTTCGCCAACAGTAAGCTAACCAGAGTTTCAGTCTTTGTCAATTGAGCAAAGGGATGAAAGAAGAACTACACCTCCTGAACGAGGGATTAAAAATGTGATTTGTCTCCGGGGGGAAATAAAAAAGTTATCCCGCGTAAACAGGATAACTTATTATATTTTTTTCTAGGAGTTCCTGTCAGTGATATTAATCCACATGCACAATTACATTGGTGGAAGGTTCGCCAAAGAATGTATTATCTTTTACGACCTGGCACTGAAAATTATAATACCCGTCTTTATCAGGCGCAGTCACTTTAAAACTAAAAGTGACATTTGATCCTGAATATACCGCGCTTGAAAGCTCAACATTAGCAACCGACCAGTTTCCTGTATTATCTGCGCCTTTAGTTGATACCTTTAGCCTGTTTTCGCCGGGGTTCCATGTTGATGTTCCGGAGTTTTTCATGATAACTACTACGTCGTAAGTCCTGCCCGCATCCATACTAACCGGTACATCCTGAGAAACAAAAACAGAATTATTGCTTATTGCATCTGATATAACCGGAGGAGTTGGTCCTGAAACTCTTATCGGAACAGTTGCGCTGGGTTCGCCAAAAAATGCGTTTCCGTCAGCCATCTGCCATTGCATATTGTAACTTCCTTCAACCGGGGCTATAAGCGTGAAATTAAATACTATTTCGTTACCCGGGCTGACAGTTGAATTCACATCAACTGAACTGATTGCCCAGGTCTTTGACGTTGATTCTGAAACATTCATAAGTTTTAGACTATAGCTTCCCTGTTTCCAAACGCTGTTACCGGTGTTCTTCATTGTTACCGAAACGCCGTAAGTCTGGCCTGGGATCATTTCACCCGGAGTAGACTGGGACAAGTACTTTGAATTATCATATGTATCAGATACCCTGCCGCCATCTCTTACTTTTGTGCCTCGTGATTGTGAATAAATACTGGCTGTGAGCGTAAGGCACAGCGCTAATAATATTAGAGTGATTGATTTTACTTTTTTCATATCTTTGCTTTCGTTTAGTTTTTCCGATTACTACTAAACTACACCGTGATTGAAGAATAGGCAATGGGGCAAGAGGATGAAAAAGGGACTACACCTTAGTGGCTAGGTATACAATTTTGAGCAAAGCTGAATAGCCTATTTGAGGTTATCTTATTCGCTGTCTTTCTCCAGCAATACGGTCCGGTAATGGTAGCCGTATATTGATTGCGTTACCGCCTCGGAAATCAGTTTTGGTTTATGCAGAAGGGTCCAGAATATCATTTTCCAGAAATACAGCCTCCCCTTTTCACGGGCGCCCATTAACCAAAAAGATCTTGAAATAGCGCTAACCTGAAGGCTAAGCGGCAGCTTTGAACCCGTGGAAAATTCTTTATATTCGTTCAGGTATGTAATGATCCTGCTGTAATAATTTTTAGGAGTGTAAATGGTGTGAAGAACTTTTTTATATCCGTCTATTAATATATCTTTATTTATTACAGGTATGAAATTCAGCGTGGAATCGGTATTGTTTCCTGAAGCGCCATTTAATATCCGGCCTGCCTTTTTTAACTTTTTATATAATTCGGTCATAGGCAGGGCGTGCAGCAAGCCAACCATAGCCGTAACAATTCCGCTCTTTTGAATGAACTCTATCATTCTTTCAAATGTGCCGGGCGTATCGGTATCAAAACCTATTATGAATCCGCCTTTCACTTCCAAACCGTTGCGCTGAAGAAATTTCACTTTTTCAGCAAGGTCTTTTCCGGTATTCTGATATTTTCCGCAGGACTTCAACGATTCCTCTTCCGGTGTTTCTATTCCTACAAATATTCCGGAAAAATTCGTTTCCTTCAACAGGTTGATTATTTCAATATCGTCAGCGACCGTTATTGACGCTTCAGTTGAAAAAACAAACGGCCTTTTATTTTTTTTCATCCAAAGCGATACTTCCTTAAGTATAAGTTTCACTTTCTTTCTGTTGCCGATAAAATTATCGTCTACTATAAATACGCTGCCGCGCCAACCAGTTTCATATATCGCGTCCAGTTCTGCTATAACCTGGGCAGTTGTTTTAACCCTCGGAACGCGCCCGTTCATTATAATTATATCGCAAAATTCGCACATATACGGGCATCCGCGCGTTACCTGGATTGACATTGATGCATAATCGTTTGTATTTATCAGGGACCAGTCAGGTACAGGCGTTTTCGTAATATCCGGCCTTTCCCCCGATCTATAGACGCGTTTAACTTTGCCGTTTTCGAAATCTTTCAGAAACATCGGAATCGTTATCTCACCTTCATTTAATACAAAACAATCTACCGCCGGGAAATCTTTATATAACGCTGAGAATAACGGCCCGCCGGCGACTAAAAATTTACCAAAACTTTTAACTCTTTTTATTATTTCTTCGGCAGGTTTTTTTTGAACTATCATAGCGCTGATAAAAACCGCATCGGCGTTTAATATATCTTCGTCTTTAAGCGCGCTTACATTTAAGTCAATTAATTTTTTTTTCCATGAATTTGGAAGCAGGGAAGATACCGTTAACAATCCCAAAGGAGGAAGAGAAGCTTTTTTATGAATGAACGAAAGAGCATGTTTGTAACTCCAGAATGTATCGGGGCATTCGGGATAAATGAGTAATGCCTTCATAATATGGAAACCTTTCCTGGCGCTGAATTATACCTTTCGGTATTGAGTAATTTAATATGCCAACCGATTCTTATTTTAATCACCGCAACTTTAAACTCTAAAGTCAAAATCTAATTAATCATATCCATTTAATTATAGGGGTTAAAAATAACGCCGGTTTCTTTTTCTTTTAATTTTTCTGTTTTTGGGATATTGCAAGCCTGGCTTGCAAGAAAACTTTCAAATTAAAGAGAGAAACCAGCGCACTTATAAATTTCTCGATTTCTGTAACACTAAATTAATAAGCGCGGTAGAGTTTTTTCAATAATACTTTAGGATGAAAAAGGAACTACATCTAAAGAACGATAGGGCATAGAATTGCCCCGGAATCTTTTCAGTTCTTTTTTAAAGGGTTCGCCGGGCTGGCGCGGGTGCGGAAGATTTAATTGGTTTTGCAGCGCTTTGCAATTACCTGCCGCTAATGCTTCAAACCTTTTTTAAACCCTTACGTTTGATAAATAAGCCCACAAACCAAAAATTTTAAACAGCCAGACCAGCACAAAAATTACAACTATGCTATTCACTATCTTTTTTATGATCGGCTGCATAGGGATGTAATTGATCAGCCACAAAACAAATCCAACTACCACTAAAGTGATAATTATTGTTATTATAGACACTTTGCTTCCTTCTTAATTTATGATTAAAAAAAATTATTTTAAAATCCGAATATCTGCAGGAATTCTTTTCATGATATGAGCGCCTTTCACTGTATATTCTTACACAAATGTACAACAGCTATTAGTGTAGCGCCATTGAGCAAAAGGTTGAAAAAAGGACTAATTCCTTTGGATTAGTTTCAATTTCAATCTATTGCCCTATAGCGCCAATAATCTGCCATGTGTATCTTTGTTCCTAATAAACTATAGTAATAAATTCGGACATTAAAAGATGGAATCATTGACGTATTTGGGAGCAAATGAATCAACTATATGCCGGATGACAGATTATTAACTTTTGGATATATAATCCTATGAAAAAGAATAAATCAACATTTAAACGCAATACTCTTCCAAAATCCCCAACTAGCATTCAGGGACTGGACGAAATAACAGGCGGAGGATTGCCAAAGGGCAGACCTACGCTTATATGCGGCGGAGCCGGATGCGGGAAAACTCTATTAGCTATGGAGTTTCTTGTTCGCGGAGCGACCAAATATAATGAACCGGGCGTTTATATCTCATTTGAAGAAACAGAAAAAGAATTGACGGCAAATGTAGCGTCGCTTGGATTTGACCTGCCCGACCTTATTGCGCGTAAAAAGATCTGGCTTGAAACAATTCACGTAGAACGCGATGACATTGAAGAGAGCGGCGAATTCAACCTGGAAGGTTTATTTATCCGTATCCATTACGCAATAGAAAGCATCAACGCCAAGCGCGTTGTGCTTGATACTATAGAAACGCTTTTTTCCGGGCTCCCTAACCCGAGAATTCTGCGCGGCGAACTCAGAAGATTATTGCGCTGGCTGAAGAACAAAGGCGTTACAACAATTATTACCGGGGAGAGGGGCGAATCTAACTTAACCCGAAATGGTTTGGAAGAGTACGTCTCTGATTGCGTAATTCTGCTTGATCATCGCGTGAGCGATCAATCATCTATCAGAAGACTGCGTATTGTTAAATACAGGGGTTCCGAGCACGGCACTAACGAGTATCCTTTCCTTATTGATGAAGACGGTTTTTCAGTTCTTCCTGTAACATCTCTGGGATTGAACAGCATATCTTCCAAAGCCAGGATATCTACGGGTATACCGCGTCTTGATACAATGTTATCGGGTAAAGGTTACTATCGCGGAAGCACTGTGTTGGTTTCAGGCACCGCAGGCACCGGCAAAACAAGTCTTGCCGCCAAATTTATGGAGTCCGCCTGCAAACGGGGAGAGCGTGTGCTTTATTTTGCTTTCGAAGAATCGCCGAGCCAGTTTATGCGTAATATGAGTTCGATCGGAATACATTTGGAAACTTATGTGAGAAAAGGATTACTGAACTTTCATGCAACCCGTCCGACTCTGCACGGATTAGAACGCCACCTTGCTACAACTATTAAATTAATCAATAAGATAGAGCCGGCTATAGTAATTATAGATCCTATTGACGCATTCATCACAGGAGATAATCAAACTGAAGTAAAAACAATGCTGCTGCGTCTTGTAGACTTTTTGAAAATGAAACATATAACCGCTTTTTTTGCAAGTCTGACTGCCGCCGGAAGAAATATGGAGCTTACCGATGTTTCAATTTCTTCGCTAATAGATACCTGGCTGCTTTTGCGGGATATTGAAATTGGAGGCGAGCGTAACAGAGGATTGTATGTGTTAAAATCACGCGGAATGGCTCACTCTAATCAGATTCGCGAGTTCAGGATGTCTGATAAAGGCATTGATTTGCTTGATGTCTATGTCGGTTCTGCCGGCGTATTAACGGGTTCTGCAAGATTATCACAGGAAGCAAAAGACCGCGCTGAGCAAATTGCGCATCAACAGGAAATAAGGCGAAGACAATTTGGAATAGCCCGCAAACGCATGTCTCTGGAAGCCCAGATAGCGGATCTGCGCGCGGAATTTGAAGCGGAAGAATCCGAAACAATGAAGATCATCAGTATTGAAAAAGCAAAATCCGATCGAATTGCGATGGACAAGAGTAAAATGGCAAAGAGCCGAAAAGCCGATATCAGCCTGAAAAAGACCGGCTAATAAAATTTTAAACAAAATAGAAACTAACTTTATGATAATCAAACGGAACAGAATAAAAAACAGCAAGCCAATACAAGCGCCGTTCAAAACGGTAAGTGAAAAATATAATTTGCGTTTATATATCGCAGGACTGACTCCGATTGCCGTCGCCGCATTATCTAACCTCAAATCAATTTGCGAAGAAAAATTGAAGGGCAAATACCATATTGTTGTAATAGACCTCTTAAAAAATCCGAAGCTGGGCCGGGACGATCAAATACTCGCTATCCCAACATTAATGCGAAAATTGCCGCTGCCAATAAGATTGATAATAGGAGATCTCTCTGATACTCAAAGTGTACTGGCGGGCCTGGACCTAATTGCGCGAAGACAATAATCAATTCTCTCTGTACTTCTTCTGCACGAGAAAACTCATCATGCCTTTACGTTAAGCAAATAAGAAACTCGAATTTCTTTGAGAGATATTTATTGACGTGATTTAAAAATTAAGCTGATTCGAAAAGTTTTACTTCCTGGATTGAGAATGGATGGCAATCTGGACCCTTGTATTTAGGGCCATTTTCTCCAGTATATTATGAACGTGGCTTTTGACGGTATAGATTGAAATATTAAGTTTGTTCGCTATTTCTTTATTTGCCAGGCCTTCGGCTATCAGAGAAACTATCTCGCGCTCCCGGCTTGTCATCCTCACAGACTGCGAAAGCTTCGTTGGGCCAAGCTCTTTAACTCCGTAATCGACTATCTGCGAAAAAAGCGACCCCATCATGTTGGCAGGTAATACTTTTTCTCCGGTGGCAACTGCGCGGATTGTTTTTGTAAATTCCGGTACTGTCGCATCCTTTAAAATAAATCCGGATACTCCCGCTTCGACAAATTGCATCACATCTTCCTGGATAGGCACAAGGTCCATCGCTATAACCTGCACACGCTGATGATCTTTTTTAAGCGCCTGTACAAGTTCCAGGCTATCATGATTTGGCAGTCCGAGATCCAAAAGCACTATATCGGCTTTTAGTTCATCTACCTTATCAACAACAAAATCACCGTCGCTGAAAAGAGCCACTACAGTCATATCGGTCTCTTTCTTCAGCATAGCGTTTATACCTTCGCGCAGAAGCCTGTTATCCTCAATGATTATCAGTTTAATCTTTTTCGCCATCTGACTTCGAATTCCGTATAAAATTAATAATGCCTGGTATTATCTGAAGCGGAGCTATTTGGTATTTTTATCGGCGGTCCTGGAAGCTTTGTCTTTTTTTCTTTTCTCTTTCAGTATATCGTCCCATAGGCTGTCATGGTTGCCTGTCCCTCCGTACGTTTCGTGAGTATGCCAGGTCGTCATATTGCCGGATATATCAAATCTTGAATTATCTGACTCTGATTTATTAATGAAAATGTCTTCGACCGTTTCGAGGTCATCCGGCGTGGTTTTCTCTTTAGTCTTATCCGCCTTAATCATTTGCTCTCTTTCTTAATATTTTCGCCCCATAATTAAGATCAATCGCAGTATTGCAGATCTAAACAAGATCAAACTTCTATGGCACAATGTAGATTTAACCTAATATAAGTATATTTTATTGCTAATATATGACAGAAAACAATCCCATACTATCGATTTTAGCCCTAAAACGTCAATCTATAGTATCTTATATCCAGGGTTAATAATTTTATTTATCTAAAATCCGGCCATATGCTTCAATTCTTATATCGCCTACTTTTACAAAATTTAAAAATGTATCTTAATAACCTACCGAGTTTTTCGACAGCAAATTCATAATGAAATTACGGATTTGAGAATTATTAAAGAATGGCAGAGCTATCATCAATACATCAAATCCGAAATCATACCAGGAAACAGGTTTATTCAAAAGACATAACAGTAATCCAATTCTAACTGCGGCAATGTGGCCGTATAAAGTTAATGCGGTTTTCAATCCTGGAGCCACTATTTTTAACGACAAAGTTTTGCTGCTTGTAAGAGCCGAAGACTACAAGGGATCGTCCCATTTATGCAAGGCAACCAGCGCCGATGGATATACAAATTGGGTCATAGATACAAAACCAACAATGACGCCGTATACAGAAAAGTTTCCGGAGGAATTTTACGGAATAGAAGACCCCCGGATAGTCAGGTTAGATAACAGCGATACTTACGCAATTGCCTATACTTCTTATTCTGAAAACGGGCCGCTTGTATCGCTTGCAACAACAACCGACTTTGTAACATTTGAAAGGCATGGAATTATTATGCACCCGGAAGATAAAGACGCCTCGCTGTTTCCAAAAAAATTCAACGACAGGTGGGCTTTGCTTCACCGCCCCTCGCCCAAAGATAAAATGAACCGGGCAAGCATATGGGTCTCATATTCTTCCGACCTGATGCATTGGGGTGAAAGTTGCTGCATAATAGATGCACGCAAAGGCGGCTGGTGGGATGCCTCTAAAGTGGGAATAGGGCCTCAGCCAATTGAAACAACAGAAGGATGGCTATTGATATATCACGGGGTAAGAATTACTTTCTCGGGCCCGTTATACAGAGTTGGATTAGCGCTTCTGGACCTGGATGACCCGAACAAAGTAATAAAAAGATGCGACGAATGGGTATTTGGGCCCGAAGAATTATATGAAAGAATTGGCGATATACCAAACGTAACATTTCCGTGCGGCGCCGTTGTTAAAGGCGATGAATTAATAATGTATTACGGGGCGGCTGATACATCAATAGCTGTCGCGACAGGTTCAGTGAAAGAGATTTTAAGCTACATAAAAAATAGTTAGCCCTGGCGCTTTAATTTGATATTCATAGCTTTATAATATATTTGTTATCCCCTTTGTTAATTATATCTTAACATCAATCCGCTTATTTTATTTTTCCTGCCAGTCTTCTCGTTCTAAAGATTTAGTCCCTTTTTCATTCCTTTGTATTATGGAATCGCAGTCAGTTTTAAAGTATTTTGATTGTTGTATTGCAACATATATTAGTTTAATCTAAATATGTTCTTGCATTCAGTTAAAATTAACTATATACAAATTAAATAAATAATATAATGTCTATTCAGACTGTAAATCCAAACACTAACAAAACTATCAAATCTTTTGAAGAGATGACCGATAGCGCGCTTGATGCCGCAGTAACCCAATCAGTAAAAACATATGAAAACTGGAAAAAAACCGACTACAAAAAACGCGCCGACTTACTGCACAAGACAGCCAGGTTGATGCGCGATAAAAAAGAATCGCTGGCGAAAATGATTACGCTGGAGATGGGCAAACTAATTGCGCAGGCGGAGGGTGAAATAGACTTAAGCGCAGACATCATAGATTATTATGCCGACCATGGCGAAGGATTCCTGGCCGATAAAATTTTTAAACCTGAATATGGGCAGGCATTTATTCACTATAGCTCAATAGGGCCGCTGCTTGGCGTCATGCCCTGGAATTTTCCTTTTTACCAGGTGGCGCGGTTTGCGGCGCCAAATATTATGATCGGTAATACCATTTTACTAAAGCATGCTTCCAACGTGCCCCAATGCGCAGCCGTTATCGAAGAGCTATTCAAAGAAGCCGGAGCCCCGGCCGGCTTGTATACCAATCTCTATTTATCAGGTAAACATGCATCGGCCCTGGTCTCTGATAAAAGGATCAAAGGGGTTTCATTGACGGGAAGCGAGGAAGCGGGAGCAAGCGTAGCCGCCGAAGCCGGGAAGAACTTAAAGAAGTCTGTGCTGGAACTGGGCGGAAACGACGTATTTATAATACTGGAAGATGCTGATATTGATAAAACAGTAGACTGGGCGGTAGTGGGAAGGATGAACAATAACGGGCAGTGCTGCGTGGCCTCGAAACGGTTTATTGCAGTAGATGCGGTTGCCGATGAATTCCTGAATAAGTTCAAAGAGAAACTGTCAAAAATCAAAATGGGCGACCCAATGGACCGTACTACAGAATTAGGTCCTTTAAGCAGCGAAGCCGCAGCCGTACAATTGGCTGACCAGGTAAAGAGGTCGGTTGATGCCGGGGCAAAAGTACTGTTAGGCGGCAAAAGAGCAAACCGTCCGGGCGCTTTTATGGAAACAACAATTCTAACCGATTTAAAACCCGGTATCCCCGCATATCATGAAGAATTATTCGGGCCTGTCGCTTCTTTTTACAGGGTGAAAGATGAGCAGGCTGCTATCGCTCTGGCCAATGATTCCAATTTTGGATTAGGGGGTTCCGTATTTACAAAGGATATCGATCGGGGTAAGAGAGTGGCTGAACAGATCGATACCGGCATGGTTTATATTAATCATCCTACATGGACGCAGGCCGACCTGCCTTTCGGAGGCACGAAGCGCTCAGGCTATGGCAGAGAACTCTCTGAATTGGGTATTGATGAGTTTGTAAATAAGAAACTTATCCGTATTAGCGAACTAACCGATCCTTTTTAGTGTTTTAGATGGTTCTTATGTTTAGGGATGATATAAAATAAGAAAAACTTCGTATTGACAAACGCTTCCCGGAACCGTGAAAAAAATTTTCCGGAGCAGTTAAAGGGAAGCGTTAATTTTTTATGAATAAATAAAAGTACCTTGGGCGGCAAAATGCATTTGCAAAAACAAAACCGGGTTACATTAATCAATAGTTAGGATAAAATATCATGAACAAACCTTTTGGAATTTCAATAATTTCATCATACGTTCCAAGATTATGCGGCATTGCTACGTTTACGCATGATCTTACAAATTCAATAAAAGATTCTTCCACCGGCGGCGAATACTTAATAAATATCGGCGCTATAAATGACGATATTGACGGATATAAATATCCGTCTGATGTTAAGTTTGAGATCAGGGAAAATAATGTAAATGATTTCAGGGATGCCGCGTACTATCTGAATTTATCTGATTCAGAAGCCATAAGCATACAGCACGAGTTTGGATTATATGGCGGCGAAGCAGGCTCTAATATTCTTTATTTCATCGAGAGATTAAGAAAACCACTGGTTACAACGCTTCATACTATACTTGAAAAACCGACCAATGAGCAGGTAAAAGTTATGGAAGCTCTGGGAGAACTATCCTCATATTTGATAGTTCAATCCAAACGTTCCAAGCAAATGCTGGAGAAGATATATAATATCTCTGCCAAAAAGATTAAATTCATATCACACGGCGCGCATGACGTCCCGTTTTTAGACACCGCTTATAATAAAGATAAATTCCAGTTAGCCGGTAAAAAAGTAATACTCACTTTTGGGCTTTTGAGCCCTGATAAGGGTTTGGAAGACGGCATAAACGCGCTTTCTTATGTAGTTAAAGAACATCCCGAGGCAATGTATATAATTCTGGGAGCGACTCATCCGAACGTAAAAAAATATAATGGCGAAGCATATCGCTACTCGCTTGAGCACCTGGTAAAAAAACTCGGCCTGGAAAAAAACGTTATATTTATTAACAGGTTTGTTGATACAAGCGAATTGCTTGATTTCATCATGCTCAGCGATATTTATCTTAGCCCGTATCATATTAAAGAACAGATCGTATCCGGAACATTAACATATGCGATGGCCTGCGGAAAAGCTATAATCTCTACTCCATACTGGCACGCTGAAGAGCTGCTGGCAAACGATAAAGGAATTCTTGTGCCTTTTAAGGACCCCGAAGCTATGGGTAAAGCTATCTCATATCTTATTGCCGATGAGAACAAAAGGAACGATCTAAGGAAAAATGCTTATGCTGCCGGCAGGGAAATTACATGGCCGAAAATAGGCAAGAAATATTTGGAGGTTTTCCATACCGCCGTAGAAGAATTTAAAAGAACCGATAAATTATTAATACTTCCCGCGGATGATAAGAATCTTCCCGCGCTTCCCGAAGTGAACTTTACACACCTGAAGAATTTTACAGACTGCACCGGGATTTTTCAGCATGCAACTTACTCCATACCAAACAGGAATGAAGGTTACTGCACGGATGATAATGCGAGGGCGCTGCTTGTGGCCGTCATGAATAAATATGCGCAAAACGATGATTCGCTTGACGCGCAAATAGCCACCTATCTTACTTTTGTTCATCATTCCTTCAACCCGGAAAATTGTTTGTTCCGGAACTTTATGTCGTATGACAGGAAGTGGCTTGAAGAATCAGGCTCTGAAGATTGCAACGGAAGAATTATTTTTGTTTTAGGGTACATAATAAAAAATACCATATCCAATTCAATGCTCAGGCTTGTGAAATCTCTGTTTGACCAAAGTATAAAACACATGACCGCTTTTAAATCTCCGCGCGCAATGGCGTACATTTCTATGGGATGTATCGCGTATTTACATAAATTTGCCGGCGCAATAGATATTAAGAAAATAAACAAAACGCTTTGCGATAAACTCCTTGATTTTTATAC
>CAZMRG010000026.1:0-13772 GCA_964568655.1 uncultured Ignavibacteriales bacterium
ATGCGGCTAAGGCTATTAATAAAAATGTAAGATCCCTTTTCATTACTTCCTCCCGAGCTCACTTTACAAATAAGCTCAAGTAACGGCCTGAAGAAATTCTTAATAAGTATTGAGTAAAATTAATGTTATTAAAGAAGTTTTGCTATACTATTAATTGTAGAAATCCGGAAGGAGGTTGGTAAATTTAATATTAAGATTTTATTTCGGCGGGCTGTTCTGTACGAATAGCGTGACATAAGAAGTCATAATCTATGGGTGTAACCCCCGATAAATTAAATACTTGGATGAAATTATGCAACAGCTTTTGCGTTACTTCATTTATGTTTGTTTCCGTTCCAATTATCTTTTTCATGCTTGTTACGCCTTTATGAAAAATTCCGCATGGAATTATATTACCGAAATAATCAAGGTCTGTGTTAACATTAAATGCGAGTCCGTGCATTGTTATCCATCGGGAGATCTTTATACCGATGGCGCAAATCTTTTCGTTGCCAACCCACACGCCTGTATATTGTTCATCTCGCGATGATTCAATTCCGTATTCTTTCAATGTTCTTATCACAACTTCTTCAAGGTCCCTTAAATATTTATGTGTGTCGAGCGAGTAATTATGAAGATCGAAGATCGGGTAACAGACGATCTGCCCGGGGCCGTGATACGTAAGGTCTCCGCCGCGGTCTATTTCATAATATGAAATATTTTTTTCGCGCAGCCCGGCTTCATTTAACAGCAGATGATCGCGGTCGCCTGCTTTGCCGAGCGTGTAAACATGGTTATGTTCAGTTGTAAGAATTACATCGGGGAATTTATTAGTCTTTTTGAATTCTAAAATTTCTTTTTGGAAATCCCAGGCTTCTTTGTAATCAGTTAAGCCTAATTCTAAATGATAAACTTTATCAGCTGCCAAAAGTAGGATAGTTATTTAAAAATTGAGTATGTTTTAAGAAATAAAAAAAAGTTAAATTAAATTATACCGAAACAAGAAGATCAAATTCCAAGTATAAACCTAAGTAATTGATTTCTGATTATACGAAATCTGCTCTGATTATTATCAAATATATAATCATTTAATACGTTAAACAATTCAGGACATTCACCCCATTTTTTGGTTAATCGCTTTGTTTATTTATAACTTAGAGTATTTATCTAATATTTAGCTTGACTTTATTTTCATATAATCATATATTGAAAACCGATAAGGGAGTTTTTTTTAAATCTAATACAGGAGAAGGAATAATGAGAATAGCTTTTCGTCTCTTTATTATTCTTTTCGCATTCATTGCGTTAAAGACCTTTACAGGCTGCGGCGGAGCTGACGTGGACCAGGAAGAATCTGAAGAGACCAAGACCAAAAATGACTCTATTCAGATCTACGGAGCATTGGAGAATGCGAGACTTCATTATGCAAAGGCGCTTTCGTTCAACGAAAAGGCTGACTCAAAGTCTTCCAAGGAGGAATTTGAAACGGCTGTTAACCTGCTTTACAAGATCAGTTCCAATTCGCTCTCGAAACATTACGGCTGGAACAAAGATTTTGATGAACTTGCAAAAAGCGTTACTGAAGATTATATAGTCGCGGCTGATGAAATTCCAAAGGACAGCAAAGTATTGAAGCTTGCCGATAGAGTCGGCGTGAAATACGAGAAGATAGAAAAGAAATCCTACAGCACAACGTTTGATATGTCGAACCTCCCAACCGGCGATGGTATACATCTTGATACAAACAGCAGCGTTGATGATTACATTGCTTATTTCCAGGGCAACGGAAGAAAGTATATGGATAAGTGGCTCTACCGCTCCGGGAAATATTACAACCTGATGAGGAGTATTCTCCGTCAAAACAAGGCGCCCGAAGAACTGATATACCTTTCCACGATTGAAAGCGGACTTGACCCATCGATCTCATCATGGGCGGGAGCAATTGGCCTATGGCAGTTCATGCCTGCTACCGGCACCGCTTACGGATTATATTATGACGATAATACAGATGATAAACGCGACGTGGAAAAATCAACCGACGCGGCATCAAGATTACTGAACGACCTGTACAAGTCTTTCGGCGACTGGTATCTTGCGCTTGCTTCATACAATGCGGGCCCGGGCAGAATCACCAGCGCGATGCAGAAAGCGGGAAGCTCAGATTTCTGGAAGATCCGCGATTACCTACCGAAAGAAACCAGGAACTATGTTCCGCAATTTATAGCATGCGCGCTTATTAATATCGATCCCAAAAAATACGGTTTCAATGATGTAGAATACGGAGCGCCGCTTGAATATGACAGGGCAATAATTAAAGCGCAGGTGCCGGTTACAAGAATTGCCGAACTGTGCAATACAACTGTGGAGAATATCAGGGACCTCAATCCGCAGCTGCTAAAAGACGAGACGCCAATCTTTTCAGACGGGTATTTGGTCAAAATTCCTAAGGGTTCATTTAAAGAGTTTGCTAAAAATTATGAAGCCGCTTCGGATATTGATAAGAACGGATTCAAAGCCGCATATGACGGCGACGAAGGTACCGCTTCTTCATCAGATAATTCATCTTCGTACACATATTATAAAGTTGATGGATACAGTCCGGAAAATCCAAATCTTATTATAAGCCTCTCCAACAGGGAGCTTGTTATCCACCAGGTTGCCGATTCTGAAGACCTCAGAAGCGTCAGTATGAAATATGATGTGCGTCCTTCGGATATCAGGATATGGAACAATATATATTACGGCACATACCCGAAGAAAGGCGACAGCCTTTCGGTTTGGCTCACTGCCGCAAAGTATAAAGAAATGTACGGAGTTAAAGATAAAGTTGATGAGAAACAGACCGGCGATGTAAAGAAGGACGAAAAGAAAACAAATGATTCAAAAGATGTTCTTGACAAGAATGAAAAGAAAGAAGATGTTAAAAATGACCTGCCAACCGGAACCGATGAAGATGTAAAAGCGAAGGATGTTCTGGTTAGAAAGGAATATAAACACCAGACGTCAAAAAATGACGAAGAAGAAACAACAGAGCCGACTAAGAAAACTGAGAAGAAAGAAGTTAAAACCAAGCCTGAAAAGACAACAAAGACAGAAAAGAATACTAAAGGTTCATATGAAACTTATACAGTAAAGAACGGCGACAACCTTTCAAAGATAGCGGATGATTATGGCGTTGATATTGCCGATATAAAAGACTGGAACAATCTTGAATCGGATAATATCCTTATCGGGCAGAAACTGAAAATTTATTCCGCTGAAAAAGTCACCAAATCTGTTTCAAAGAAAAATGCGAAGAAGGTTGAGTATACCGTTAAAAGCGGCGATAACCTTACGTTAATTGCTGATAAATACGATGTTGATGTTTCGGATATAAAAGAATGGAACGATCTTGAAACTGATAAGATAGAGGTCGGGCAATCGCTCACGATTTACACGGATAAGAAAACCACAACCACCGCTGACAAGAAAAAAGGAAAGCAAAAATCTTATACCGTTAAGGAAGGCGATAACCTTACAGCCATTGCAGACGATAACGGCGTGACTGTTAGCGACATTAAAGACTGGAACGACCTTGAATCGGATAAGATCTATGCCGGGCAGGTATTGAAGCTTTACGGCGGCAAAGAGGATTCAAAGACTAAGAAAAGCTCTAAGAATAAAACTCAGTATCACACTGTTAAAAAAGGCGAGACGCTTGCAGGGATAGCGGATAAGTATGACTGCACTGTTGCAGAGCTAAAGAAATGGAACGGCCTTAAGAAAGATACAATCGAAATAGGCCAGAAGCTGCAAGTAAGCAAATAATTATTTTTGTAGGGCTCGTTCCCCGAACGAGCCGATATTAAAGTTTTTCCAGCGAGGAGAAAAAAACAGGAATCATCTAAACTAAAGGGCGTTCATCTGAGCGCCTTTTTTTCATCCGATGACTTCCTTATTATCATACCAACATACGCTATTTTAAATACTGAACTGGATTCCTCCCGATTATATCGGGACGGGAATGACAATTTTTTTTGCTGTTTTTTCTGAGTCCCTCTATGAAGAGACTCAGCGCGGACGATATCTAAACTAAAAGGGCGTTCATCAGAACGCCTTTTTTTATTATATTTTCTTTGGAGTCGCCTGCCGTAATAAACATTTTATTAAATTGTTTTTGGGTTTTTAATAGCCCCGACCTTTAGGTCGGGGTTTATGATATGAAAAAATTGGGCTTTAGCCCATAACCTAACGGCTAAAGCCTGTTCTTAACAGGCAGTCTCTGCGAGGAAACTCAGAGCGTACGATGTCCCGAAATGATGCCTTAGCTTTGTAAGTCCGAGCCCGCCAAAGGCGGACTCGGACTCCGAACAACGTTCGGAGTTACGGTTTTGCAAAATCCATTGACTCTATTCACTCAGTTCTCTACACACTCGCCACTCGAACCGACAGTCGTTTATTTTATCCTTGACAGCATAAACACTCGTGTATTATATTTATTGCAGTAAGCAGTTAATGGTTAGTAGATAATGACTAATTAACAAACATGACGAATTCTCATTTTAGTCGGTGAGAAATGAGACGGTTTTTAGAAAAATATTTTGTGATTCTGAAATGCAAACGCCAAATATGGCGCTATCTCACGATTCATCTGACTGTATCTCACATAAACGGCTTTTTTTGTTTACTATTGTTTACTGATTTATTTATAAAGCGTTTATATTAGGCAGTTAAAGTTTTGATCATTTGAAAATGCATCATAGTTTATTAAGCATTGAATTAATTATTAGTAATCCATGTTCGATTGTTGAATTGATTATCTCTTACATTTTAGCTATAATTACTTACTTTTCGAACAAAAAACTTAATTATATTGACTATGAATAAGATATTTTTCGGCGTTTTTGTATTGCTTTCGGCAACATTTTTGATGACTTCAGGTTGCAATAAATCCAGCAATGATGAGATTCTGATAGGACAGTTTGGCTCGCTTACAGGCACAGAAGCGACATTCGGCATATCGTCTGATAATGGCTTAAAGCTTGCAGTTGAAGAAATTAACAGCACGGGCGGAGTGCTTGGAAAGAAGATTAAGCTCATAACATATGATGATCAGGGAAAACCTTCTGAAGCTGCAACCGTGGTACAGAAATTAATTAATAAAGATAAAGTAGTAGCGGTGATCGGCGAAGTAGCTTCAAGCAGAAGCAAAGCCGGAGCTCCTATCTGCCAGAATAATAAAATTCCTATGATAACGCCTGCTTCCACAAATCCGGAAGTTACCGCTATAGGCGATTACATTTTCAGGGTATGTTTCATTGACCCGTTCCAGGCGACAGTGCTCAGTAAGTTTGCAACCAACACGCTGAAAGTAAAAAAGATAGCTATACTTAAGGACGTTAAAAACGCATACAGCACCGGACTTTCCGATTTCTTTGAAAAAGAATTTACGCGCATGGGCGGCGAGATAGTTGAAGTGCAGTCATTTTCGAACGGCGATAAAGATTTTAAAGCTCAGCTGACTGCAATTAAATCTAAAAATCCGGAAGCTATTTTTATTCCGGCTTACTATACTGATGTAAATCTTATTTCAATACAGGCAAGAGAAGTTGGCATCACTGTTCCGCTGCTCGGAAGCGATGGATGGGAATCCGAAAAGCTTACTGAAGGAAAAGCGAAAGACGCTTTGGAAGGATGTTATTTCTCAACACATGTATCGACTGAAAATCCAGACCCGAATATTCAGAACTTTATAAAAAAATATAAAGCGAAGTATAACGATATGCCTGATGCTATGAGCTTCTTATCATACGATGCGGGAATGATCATGTTTGATGCAATTAAAAGAGCCGGCTCTGTAGATCCTGCAAAGATCAGGGACGAAATTGCAAAAACTAAGGACTACGCGGGCGTTACAGGTAAAATTACTATTAACGAACAAAGGAACGCAGTGAAACCTGCGGTTATCCTTGAGATCAAGGGCGGACAATTTAAGTTTAAAGAAACAGTCGAACCGTAAAGAAATAGAGAAATAGAGAAATAGAGAAATGTACAAAATAATAAATAGACAGTTAACAACAAGAACAATTAAATAAGTATTCAGAATACAAGAACAGAATTTTATTAATAATATCGAGAACCTTCTTTCTTATTTATGGGATTTAATGATGATTTTAAAGAAAGAACAAAAAAGTTCGCGTTAAGAATAATTAAGTTATATCAGGCATTGCCCAAGACCGAGGAAAGCCGTATTATGGGCAGGCAAATTTTAAGGTCCGGCACATCAGTAGCGGCAAACTTTAGAGCGGCTACGCGTGCCAGATCAAAAAGAGAGTTCAATTCTAAATTGTGCATTTGCCACGAAGAAGCGGATGAAACTCTTTTTTGGATCGAAATGCTTGTTGATTCAGGAATTATTGAGGAATCAAAAATTCATGATTTGTTCGGCGAAGCGTTGTCTATTACGAAAATGATCGCTGTTTCTTTAAGGACATCCAGAAATAATGATAAGAAGAAAGACATAAAGGGTTAAAATTATGTTCTATGTTCTATTTCCTTATCTGTTTATTTCTTTATTTCACTATTTCTCCATTTCTCTATTTCATTATTTATGACGGAGTTTCTTCAGCAAGTATTTAATGGTTTATCTCTCGGCAGCATTTATGCTTTGATTGCGCTTGGATATACTATGATATACGGCATCCTGCGGTTTATCAACTTTGCGCACGGCGATGTATTTATGATTGGCGCTTTTTCTGGTTACTACCTTGCAATTATTTTCGGATTTTCATCAACGGCGGGTTTTGTTTCTATTTTAATGGCTATTGCAATTCTGATTGGCTCGATGATAATATGCTCTATTCTTGGTTTCACAATTGAGAAACTTGCATATAAGCCGCTTCGCAATTCGCCAAAGTTAACAATTCTTATTACCGCAATCGGTGTTTCGCTGTTCCTTGAATACACAGGACAGTTAATATTTGGCGCCGACCCGAAATCATTTCCGACATTGATCGAGAACAGACCGGTTCTGAATCTCTCCGGCGCGGTTATCGGCACAAATCCTGTTGTTGTGCTGGTCACCTCTGTTGTGCTGATGACGATTCTTAGAATAATTGTAATGAAAACCAAAATAGGCACAGCTATGCGTGCGGTTTCTTATAACCAGACTGCCGCCAGCCTAATGGGAATTAATATCAATGCCGTTATCAGCTTTACATTTGTCATTGGTTCATCGCTTGCCGCCGCGGCGGGAGTTTTGTACGGCTTAAACTATCCCAGTATCGACCCGCTAATGGGAATCCTTCCCGGACTTAAAGCGTTTGTCGCCGCTGTGCTTGGCGGTATTGGTAATATACCGGGAGCCGCGCTTGGCGGAATGATAATAGGCCTGCTTGAAACTTTTGTGGTTGGCTATATCTCGCCAACTTACCGCGACGCAATAGCGTTTGGTATACTTATATTGATACTATTATTTAAACCAACCGGATTGTTAGGCAAAAAGGAAGTTGAAAAAGTTTAATTAGTAATATTAAAGTTATTAAGGGAGTGAATTATATTCACTCCTTTTTTATTTAGAACATATTTATCTTTTATACGTCTTAATGTTTAATAAGGTATATCCGGATTGAAAAAATCTACATTCATAACATTCTTTTCTATAGTATTTACAGTATACGGACTGGTGAATTTATATATATTTATTACCGGTTTGCGATCTGTACCATCGGGCTATATTGCATCATATGTGATACTTTTTTGGTTTCTGGCGCTGTCATATCTTGGCGGAAGATTTCTTGAACGGGCTTACCCGTCATTTCTTAGCGGCGCATTGATATGGATTGGCTCGCTTTGGCTTGGAGCTATGGTTTATTTTTTGATGTTTGTTGTTGCGATAGATATTCTTAGGCTAGTAAATCTTGTAATTCCTTTTTACCCAAATGTGTTTTATGAAGAAATAAATAAAATAAAAGCGCTGATTGCAATTATCACGGTTGTATTTACAATAACATTAGTTGGATATTTAAATGCCCGCACTCCGCGGATAAGAAAACTTAACATTGACATTCCCAAAAAAGCAAACGGGATGAAGCAGTTGAAAATTGCGTTAGCTTCTGATATACATCTCGGGACAATAATCTGCAAAAGCAGGCTCGAAAAGATTGTCAGAAAAATAAATTCGCTTAACGCTGATTTAGTTTTGCTGCCCGGCGATGTTGTTGATGAAGATATCGGTTCGGTCATAAGACAAAATCTTGGCGAGACGCTGAGAAGCATTAAATCCAAATACGGAGTGTTTGCTGTAACGGGCAATCATGAATACATCGGCGGCGCAGAGCCGGCATGCAAATATCTGACTGAACATGGAATTGTTGAACTGCGTGATTCATATGTTAAAGTTGCCGATAGCTTTTATATAATCGGCAGGGAAGACAGGGCAATAAAAAGTTTTGCGGGGAAAACCAGAAAATCACTTGATGAAATAATGATTGGTATTGATTCAGGCCTTCCGCTTATTTTAATGGATCACCAACCCGTTAAGCTTGAAGAAGCGGAGCAAAAAGGAATTGATCTGCAGCTATCCGGACATACTCACCACGGGCAGCTTTGGCCGTTTAATTTCATCACGAAAAAGATCTATGAATTAAGCTGGGGCTATAAGAAAAAAGGATCGACAAGTTATTACGTATCATGCGGTGTGGGCACATGGGGTCCGCCTATAAGAACAGGTAACACTCCCGAGATAATTTATATAGAAATGAACCTCAAATAGAATGCCGGTTAAGCTCATAATTTTCACATTTTCCGAAACAATTTTAGTCGCCAGAATGTGAACATTTCTATGTTTTTTGTTGTTTTTCAGTATTTTGTTGAAATAAAGAAAATTAAAAATCCCTGAAAACTGCAACGTTATAATAATATTTTCCATTTTTGGACTTTGAAACAAAACTGCATTTAATGCTCTCTATCTAACTTAATAATATCAATCCCTTACAATTTAATTTAAGTTAAATCCATAAGTTTTTTTAATATTTTTCCCAAAACATTTTTCTATTCTTTTCTTTGTCAGAAGATCAGTTGGAATTTATCTTTGTACAAAATTAATATTAACATACAAAGGAGAACTAAATGTTCAAGGCTATAGGATTTTTATCAATTTTCTCTGTCTTTTTGCTCGTTACAAACTCGTATGCGCAGCATGATTTTAACTGCAACGTAAGTTTTAACGGAACCAACAGTTACATTGCCATACCCCATGATCCTGAGCTGAATACACCGACAGGTATTACAATTGAGGCATGGATAAACGTACCAAGTTATCCGGCCTCGGTTTCATCCATAGTCGGGAAAAATCCTGCAACCTCATGGTTCCTTGGAATGACAAGTACCGGAAACCTGGGTTTTCAGGTGGTTAACAATTTTGTACTCAGCACGGCTACTGTTCCATTAAATACATGGACGCACGTTGCGGCAACATATGATGGTGTAAATCTTACAACAATATACATAAACGGAGTAGCGGCCGGTTCCGGAAATAATATCACGGGACCGATACCAACTAATACAGATTCATTGTATATAGGATGTGAAAGAACCGGAGTGACCCCAACATATTTCTTCACCGGTATGATAGATAATATCAGAATCTGGAATTATTCAAGAAGCTCTGCACAGATCGCAGCCAACAGGTTCGGCTTGTTCCAGTTCAATCCCGGTACAGGAAATTATGCCGGGTTGATAGCAACTTACACGCTTGATAATGACTACAGCGACTGGAGCGGAAATACTTTTAACGGCGGCTTTGGAAGAAATCTAAGCGCTGCTAACTGTAGTTTTACAAAGCCGACAAATTACGAAGATTATTCAAACAGCGTTTATCTCGACGCAACGTCATGGGTTTCATCAACCCCCTGGCCGGATTATAATGCCACAACCGGCCTAACAATAGAAGCATGGATAAGGAAAGATACAACGCTTGCTCAGAACTCATTTCAGAATTTAATCAACTGCAGTAATCCATCGGGTTATTCTTATGCATTATATTTAGCTAACAACGGCGCTAACCTGGCATTATCAGTAAATTTTGACGCTGTAGTTGCAACCGAAACAGGCGCTGCAATTGGAGGCAGGTGGACCTATGTTGCCGCAACTTACAATGGCGCAACCGGACAAATTAAACTGTATGTTAACGGTGATTCAGTTGGAAGCGGAACAGGTTCTCCGCAAAACATAGCATCGCTTGCAACCGACAGCTTGTTCATGGGTTATAACAGCGCGTCGTGCTGCACAGGAAACAAATTTAACGGACAGATGCAGGAAATAAGGATAAGCAAGAATTTTGTAAAGACATCCGCAGCCATTAAGCAGGATATGTATGTATTCAGAGGGCAGGGCGGAGCTACACAGAATGATATAGTTATAGATTTTAACAAAACCACAAGCTTTGCAAGGCTTACTAATAACGCTATCGCTTCGTTGGTTAAATTCAGAGGAAACGCGAAGCTTGTTTCGCCGCACTCGCAGCTTGATGCCTTTCCTTCGCCCCCGATATTATTTGATATAAGCTATTTACCTAATACAAATTATTTATTCAGCACGAAACGTTTTTATATTCCTGATAATAACGCGACAGGCGTAACAGATTCAATATTTGTTCCGCAGGGCGGCAATCTTGCCGACCTTAAAGTATGCGTGATGATGAATCATACTTACGCAAGCGATATCAGGCTTGCATTAACAAACCCTGTAGGCACAACCGTTAGCTTGACTCCCACAAGCGGCACGCAGGGCGGCAATGATATGATTTGCGTTTTTGATATGACTGCAGATTCAACAATGATTTATAACACGGCTAATATAGCGCCGCCGTATACCCCCAGGATCAAGCCTGCTAACTCGCTTGCAGCGTTCAACGGACAGAACGCAGCCGGCTGGTGGAAGCTTAAATTCTCGGATGCGGCAGCAGGCGATATAGGCTATGTAAGCGGCTGGGGAATTAATCCGACCTATGTTACAGGCATTCATAACAATAATCAGAATCCGTATACATTCAAACTCGCGCAGAATTATCCGAATCCGTTTAATCCTGTTACATCTATCAAATACGAAATTGCCAGGGATGATAAAGTGACAATTAAGGTATTTGACATAACAGGAAAATTGGTCGGAACGCTTGTTAATGAATTAAAGAAAGCGGGAAGTTATGAAGTTACTTTTGATGCCACAAATCTTGCATCAGGAGTTTACATATATAAAATTGAATCAGGGAATTTTGTAGACACAAAGAAAATGATCTTGATAAAGTAATCTGCAAAGGATTTCTTTTGAAGTCCCGAAAATAGCGGGACTAATAGTCAAACAGGATCAATATTATCTGAAAACCCGCTGTACTCCCGGCGGGTTTTTAGTTTACTGATGGATTTTCCGGGAAGCTTGCAAGGATTGCGAATTTTTTACCCATACTCTTTAATATATCTCTCCACAGGTTATCTGGCTGGTCCGAAAATATATCGTCTATCTTCGCATCCGCCACTATCCATGAATTTATTTTCATCTCTTCCATGAGCTGTCCATCGTCCCAACCGGAGTACCCAATAAAGAATCTGAAGTCTTCGGGTTTCAGCCTGCCTATTTCCATTTGTTCCTTCAAAGATTCAAAATTCCCGCCCCAGAATAATCCGGGCATAATTTCAATGCTGCCCTCTATTATATCGCCCGCTTTATGAATGAACTGAAGCGTGTTAAGCTGCACCGGTCCGCCGAAATAAATGGGCGAGTCAAATTCAGGAAAATCATCTATCGCGTCATTCAAGCTCAATTCAGTGGGTTTGTTCATAATAAACCCGACTGAGCCTTCTTCATTGTGCTCCGTTAACAATATTATCGTTCTTTTGAAATTCGGGTCGTTTAAGAACGGTTCAGAGATCAGTATTTTGCCTTTTTCAGGATTTCTGCTCATTATGAATTTAATATAATCCTATTTTTATAAGAATAAAAACAGCATAAATGTTCCCATACCACACCCTGGCCCTCCCCGAAATGAGGGAGTTTATGATGTTACATTTGATTGATTATTGTGTATGAATTTTATGTCAAATGACAGTAAAATCTAAACAGCTTCTGCTTAATCATATTGATATATGAAATTAAGATTCCCTCCCCTTTGGGGAGGGTTAGGGTGGGGTAGAATGTCTTGTAATATTCCGAATTATTCAGGACTTTTGCTGTAATCCATATAAAAAAACAATTCTTGTTAAATAAAAAGCTGGCAGAAATAACGGAAGAAGAATTAGTTTCAGCCTTGATAAATAAGGACAGGAACTCCGTCGGCATTTTATATGACAAGTATTCGCCGTTTCTATACGGCATTATATTCAAGATCGTCCATAGAGATGAAATTGCGGAAGATATCCTGCAGGAAGCGTTTGTCAGGATCTGGAAAAATATTTCATCTTATGATAGCGCCAAAGCTAAGCTTGTAACATGGATGGCAAATATCTGCCGCAATCTTGCTATTGATAAGATCAGGTCAAAAGAGTACAAAAATACGCAGCAAAACCAGGATATTGATAATTACGTAAATTTAATTGAAGATAACAGCGCCGGTACGTTTAATCCGGAGCATGTTGGCGTCAGGGAAATGCTTTATAAACTGCCTAAAGAACAACTTGTAATTATTGACCTGGTGTATTTTAAGGGCTACACCCAGAGCGATGCGGCTAAGGAACTGGATATACCGTTAGGAACGGTTAAGACACGCATACGCTCTGCAATAAATTATTTAAGAAGCGTTTTCAATCCTATGCCAACAGGATTGTCCGGAGAAGCATAAAATTGGATATTAAAGAATACATATCATCGGGGATACTCGAACTCTATTCAGCAGGCGCTCTGGCCGAACAGGAAGCAAGAGAAGTTGAAGCTATGGCGGCTAAGCACCCTGAAGTGCAGGCGGAACTTAACGCCATTGCCGAAGCATATGTGAATTATGCGTCATCATTCAGCCGCAATCCGCGCCCAGCGCTTAGAGGTCAAATCCTTGATGAGATAGATAAGGAAGAAGGAATTAGCAAACCCGGCGTGGATAAGGGAAAAATTCTTCAAATGCCGGATAGCGGCGCCATTAAACAGAATTACGAACGCCGTTTCAGCAGGATGAGATATCTTATGGCGGCGGTCTTTGCATTCCTGGTTTTGAATATCATTACGAATTTTGTTCTTATGTATAAATGGAGAAATACTTCTGACCAAATGGCTCAGTTGGTTTCTGAAAACACAAAGATGAAAAATGAATATGAGCAGATCAAAAACGACATGGATAAGAAAACCGGCGAAATGAAAATGGTTATGAACAGGAGCAATAAGATAGTGGATCTGAAGGGAATGGAAATATCGCCAAACTCATTTGCTACCGTTTACTGGAATCCGAATTCAAAACAAGTTATGCTGAACGTTGATAATCTGCCGCAGCCGCCCACGGATAAGCAGTACCAGCTATGGGCGCTTAAAGACGGTAAGCCTATCGATGCCGGAGTATTTGATATGGATAAGGATGCTATGCACAACATGAAAGCTCAAATTGCCGATGCGGACGCGTTTGCGATAACGCTTGAGAAAAAAGGCGGGAGTCCCGCGCCCACGCTCACGCAATTGTATTTGATGGGGAAAATATAAAGATTCGTCAGATTTTTCAGATTCATCAAATTCATCAGATTGTTTTTCTATCATCCCTGCGGAGTTCCCTTTGGGTCAAGCGGGGATCTTGGTTTTGATTTGACCTATTTGAGACAACTGACCATTTAATCCAACTAAAA
>CAZMRG010000026.1:13872-32228 GCA_964568655.1 uncultured Ignavibacteriales bacterium
TGAAACAAGTCGAATTTATCCTGTACGTTTCAGACCAATCGAAAAGCCGCGATTTTTACAAGAAAGTTTTAAAGATTGAACCCTCGCTTGATATTGACGGAATGACGGAATTTTTACTGACTGAGAATTGTATGGCTGTAATCCCCGCGAAAGCGGGGATCTAGAATAAAAATGCAGTTAATATTTTTTTGTTTTTGGAAAATTTAAAAATGCTTAGTAATTAAGACTAATGAATAGATTCCCGCCTTCGCGGGAATGACAAGAATCCAACTAAAATGAAACAAGTCGAATTTATCCTGTACGTTTCAGACCAATCGAAAAGCCGCGATTTCTACAAAAAAATATTACAACTCGAACCCATGTTAGATGTTGACGGTATGACCGAGTTTTTACTTGCTGAAAACTGTAAGCTTGGATTAATGCCTGTAAATGGGATTGTTAAGATTTTGAAGGATAAAACCCCAAACCCGGAAACTGGAAACGGCATACCCAGATGTGAGCTGTACCTGCATGTGGATAATATAGAGGAATATTTTAATCGCGCGATTGATTCAGGCGCAAAGGAAATAAGCGCTGTTAAGTTAAGAGATTGGGGCGATATAGTTGGATATGTGGCTGATCCGGACGAACATATAATTGCATTCGCTAAATCAAATTCCTAATTTTTCCAATAGTCTATCTATAAGCGGAATCTGCGCTTCTTTTATTTTCTTCTTAGCTTCGTCAATATTGAAAAACTCTACTTTATCTACCTCGGGAAACTTCATGGTTTTGCCAGATTTCGGCGGCCATTGTATTTCAACCATATTTGCTGTGTGGTTGTAATCAGCGGGCAGATCTCCTTTTACTCCCCAACCAAAAACTTCTTTCCCGCCTTTTTGTATAATCGAGCCAAGTTCTATAAAATCTCCATCCGGCGTTAACCCGGTTTCTTCCTTGAATTCACGGAGAGCTGTATTCAGTAATTCTTCTCCTTCGTCCGGTTCGCCCTTTGGGATGCTCCAGCTGTCTTCATCTTTTTTAGCAAAGAACGGCCCGCCCGGGTGAGCCAGTAATACTTCCGGCATGTTGTTAAACATGCGATACATCACTATACCTGCGCTTATTCTTTTCTTTGCAGCTTTTTTACCCGCCATATAATTCCTCAAATTGCCTTATATATTCTTTCATATCGAAATGCTGTTCCGCTCTTTTCCTGCCGTTAGCGCCAATCGCTGCGCGGAGCTTCTCATCATTAATAAGTTTAATTAACGCTTCTGTTAACGCCGCGGCATCATTTCTTGGAACCAATATTCCTGTTTCGCCGTCTATAACAATTTCCGGCACAGCCCCTGAATTTGAAGCCACAACCGGTAATTTCATTGCCATTGCCTCAACAACAGTCCCGCCAAAAGACTCTTCGTTCGAAGGAAAAGCAAGTATATCCATAGCAGCCAGATAATACGGGATATTGCTTTGTTGTCCTGTAAACGTGATAACTTCTTTTAATCCAAACGATTCTGCTTCCGCAAGGAGTTTTTTCTCATACACCTTTTCGCCAAAGCTGGCGCCGCCGACTACAAGGAATTTTACCCTGTCTTTCAAATCTCCTTTCATCATCATTTGCGCTGAGCGAAAAAAAATCTCGTGCCCTTTGCCGGGCGACATCCTGCCAACCATTCCGATAATTATAGTTGATTCATTGAAACCCAGCTGCTTCCTTACTTCGTTCTTATTAAACAGATCAGGGTTAAATTTTTCAAGCTGTATACCATCGTGAATTACTTTCACTTTTTCCTCATTAACAGGGCAGGTTTTAAGTACATTCTTCTTTATGAATTCAGATACGGGTACAATCATATTAACTCTTTTGTACAGCCAGCGGTGAAAAATATCCTTCTTGCTCACGCCGCTTTCCATTCCTTTCGATAGGATAAGCTTTGCATTGCTGCCTGCGAGTTTCATGGCCGGAACCAGTATCCACAGGTCATTTGAAATATGCGTATGAATAATATCCGGGTTATTTTCCGTCAGATATTTTCTCAGCTTTAAAATAGAGCTTAGCCTCCCGGGACCTTTTCTTAATATTGGCAAAGCTGTTATCCCGTTTTCACGGGCGCTTCTATAGATATTTGTATCAGGCATGCAGAGAATCGGAACATTGTTACCGGCCTTGTTCATCGTCTCTATAGTACGAAGCACGTATATTTCAATTCCGCCCCAGGAAGGAGAACCGCAGGATTTTAATACTTTCATATATTACAAATATACGCCAATTTCAATAAATATATCATAACATACTGTTTTTAGGTATGGGCGCATAACATGAATACGGTATTGAATCTATACACCTTTGTTACTAACTTAACATACTATTTTTTAATAAATGTTGTGTTTTTCAATGTATTTATAAAAATAATTGAATAGAAGCGTAAGAAGATTATCATAATATTGCTGATTAATTAAGAATGATTTGATTAAAAATGTATAATAAAGGGATTGGAACATATAAAATATAAATGGATGTAATATCTCCAAGAATACTTGTAGTTGAAGATGAAGGAATTATAGCGCAGGATATCAAGAATTGTCTTGAGAATCTTGGCTATACCGTGCCTGAGGTAGTGTTCACGGGAAGGGAAGCTATTGAAAAAGCTGAGAAGCTCAGGCCCGACCTTGTGCTCATGGATATTGTTCTGAAAGGGGATATTGACGGTATAGAAACTGCGGCAGAGATCAGAAGAAAGTATAACATCCCGATCGTATACCTTACAGCTTACGAAGACGATAAAACGCTGAAACGCGCAAAGCTCACAGAACCGCTGGGTTACATACTCAAGCCATTCGAAGAAAGATATTTGCGCTCAAGCATCGAAATGGCGCTTTACAAGCACGAGATGGAAAGCCGCCTGAAAGAAAACGAAAGATGGCTCGGCACAATACTAAAAAGCGTTGGCGAAGCCGTTATAGTTACCGATAATAACGCTAGCGTAAGGTTTATGAATCCGCTTGCAGAAAGCATAACCGGATGGAAATCAGCTGAAGCGCTCGGAAAAAACATTACCGAAATTCTTAAACTCGTAAATGAAAAAACCCGCGGTGATATTGTAAACCCCGTTCTTACGGTTCTAAAAGACGACGTCGTACTCGGGAAAAGTAATCACACGGTCCTGATTTCTAAAAGCGGCGGTGAAATATACATCGACCACAGCGCATCGCCTATGCGCGATGAGAAAGGCGCAATTACAGGAGTTGTTCTTGTAATACAGGATATTACAGACAGGCGTATTGCCGAGGGCGCGCTGAAAGAAAGCGAGAACAAATACAGGAACCTGTTTGATTATGCAAACGATTCTATTTTTGTGCTTTCATTTTCAGGGAGAATTATATCGACTAATAATGAAGCCAGCAGGCTTTTGGGATATGGAAAAGACGAGCTCTACGTCGTAAATTATTACGACCTACTGAACAGCTCGCGGGCGGAGAACGAAGATCTGTTAAATAACCTTAAAACGCAGGGCAGCCTGAGCTTTGAAACTGAGCTTCGTAAAAAAGACGGCAGTTTGGTGGATGTGGAGGTGAGCCAGAGAATAATAGAGCTGCTTGATGAAAAAGTTATCCAGGTGTTTGCGCGCGATATCAGCGAAAGAAAGATAGTTCAGCAGCAGATAAATATGCTAGCCCAGGCAATGAAGAGTATCAGCGACAGCGTAAGCATAACCGACCGCAACAATAAGCTTGTATTTGTCAACGACGCATTTGTAAAAACCTACGGGTACAGCCACGAAGAACTTATCGGCAAAGCGATAAATATTGTACGTTCGCCTAAAAATCACGCTTCGCTTTATAAAGAGATCCATGACGGCACGCTAAGGGGCGGATGGCAGGGCGAACTGCTTAATATTACAAGAGACGGCATAGAGTTCTCTATTATATTATCTACATCGCTGGTGAGGGATGAAAGCGGGCACCCAATCGCCTTTGTAGGCGTGGCAACCGATATCACAGAGCATAAGAGGCTTGAATCAGCGATAAGAGAATCTGAAAAAGATTACCGCGGGTTATTTGAAAACGCGCATGACGCGATCGTAATATTCCGTCCGGAAGACGAGACCATTTTAGACGTTAACCAGAGCGCCTGCACCGTTTACGGATTTTCAAAGTCTGAGTTCATAGGCATGCCTTTGGGCATCCTTACCGGCAACGGAGTTAAAAGCAAAGAGCGCATAGAAGCGATATTGAATAACGAGGGAAGCATACGTTTTGAAAGCCATCATTACACTAAAGACGGCAAAGCAATGCTTCTTGAGATAAACGCTACAGCGGTTGATTATAAAGGTCAGCGCGCCATAATGAGCATAAACCGCGATATCACCGAGAGGCGCAAAGCGGAAGAAGCGCTGGCGCTTAGCGAGGCTAAATTCAGGGCGGTGGCTGAAACCACGCCGGCCGTAATATTCATATACGATGGGACTAAACTTCTGTTCGGGAACCCATATGCAGAACGATTAACCGGTTATGATCTTTCAGAGCTGATGAGCATGGATTTCTGGAGAATTGTTCATCCCGAAGACAGGGAGCTGGTACGCGAAAAAATACTCAACAGGAATAAAGATACTGAAGTATCGGCAAGGTATGAATTCAAGATCATTACCAAATCAGGTGAAACGCGATGGGTAGATTTTTCAGGAACCCGCACTTATTACGGCGAGAAGCCCGCCGATCTTGGCGTGGTGATAGATATTACCGAAAGAAAAGCGGCCGAGAAAGCTATACTTGACAGCGAAAAAAATTATAAGAACCTAGCTGAAAACGCGCCTATTGCCGTTACTAGAATCTCGATGGCTAACAGAAAATACGAATATGTGAACAGCGAATTCTTAAAGCAGACGGGCTTTACGATGGATGAATATAATGCGCTGAGCAAAGAAGAACTCGTGAAAATGGCTTACCCTGAAGATGTTAAAAGGGTCTCATCATTTTACAATTCGTGGGAATCAAAAGGGTATGAAGGAACGGTTCAAATTGATTACAGGGTATTTGACAGGTTTGGCGCGGTAAAATGGCTCGATACATTTATTTATGCCGATTTTGATGAGAACGGAAAAGCGATTGCGCTTAACCAGATCTGCATTGATGTTACTGAGCGTAAAACCGCTGAAGACGCGATACGCGATAAGGAAAGGAAGTATAAAAATCTCGCCGAAAACGCGCCGATCGCCGTAACAAGATTATTGCCGGCATCGCAATTGTATGAATTTGTGAACGATGAATTTGTCCGCCAGTCCGGTTACGCTATGGAAGATTTCAACAAGCTGACTAATCAGCAGCTTCTTGAAATGATCTATGCCGAAGACAGGGATAAGGTTTTTGGCACATACAGGGAATGGGAGAAAGAAGGCTACAAAGGCACAAAACATCTTGATTACAGGATAGTAAACAGGTTCAAAAAAATTGTGTGGCTTGATACTTTCATGTATTCAGATTTTGACGATGAAGGCAACCAGGTAGCTATAAACCAGATCTGCATTGACGTAACCGAGCAAAGACGGACACAGGAAGCGCTGAGCGCCAGCGATAAGAGATTCAGGGCGCTGATTGAGAACAGTACGGATATGGTAACGCTTCTTGACGAAAAAGGTTTTGTTTTATATGATAGCCCTTCGATAAAAAGGATATTGGGCTACACGCTGGAAGAAAAAGTCGGAAAGAATTCGTTCGATTATATCCACCCGGAAGATCTTGAATCAACCAAACGCCTTTTTGAGGACCTTGTAAATCTGCGCACCCCTTCTGTAAATGCAAGATACAGGCTAAAACACAAAGAGGGCCGCTGGATATGGGTAGAAGCCAGCGCAACAAACCTGTTAAAAGAACCATCAGTATGCGCGGTTGTCGTGAATTTCAGGGATATTACAGAGCGGAAAAAAGCTGAAGAGGAGATCATGCTTCAGAAATCTTATTTCCAGCAGCTGTTTGAAAATTCACCGGAAGGAATTGTTATACTTGACAACCAGGACCGGATTGTAAATGCGAACAAAGGCTTCGAAAAAATGTTCCAGTTTAATTTTGAAGAAGCAAGAGGCAAAGCTATTAATGCAATCCTTGTTCCGGAAAGCCTTTCCGAGCAGGCGTCGCAAATGTCTTTGTTTGTGCTCAAAGGCGAGGTAATACACCGTGAGACGATCAGGAAACGCAGAGACGGCAGCCTTGTGGATGTATCCGTTCTGGCTTATCCCATTAAACTGGGAGACGACCAGATAGGCGTTTACGGAATTTACAGCGATATTTCTGAAAGAAAAGAAACTGAAAAGGCGCTCCGGACAAGCGAAGAAAGATACCGCGCTTTTGTAAAACAAAGTTCTGAAGGGATCTGGAGATATGAGCTGCTTGAGCCGCTGTCTATTAAGCTGCCAGTAGAAGAACAGATGAAACACATCTTCAAGTTTGCATACCTGGCTGAATGTAACGATAATGTAGCTAAGATGTACGGCTATCAAACTGCAGACGAGATCATAGGCGCACGCCTGAATGAAATGCTGCCGGATACCCAGACGCAGAATTTAGAGTATATAAAGTCTTTTGTCAAATCATCTTACAGGTTAAGCAACGCCGAGACGAATGATATTGATAAGAGCGGCCATACAAAATACTTCATAAATAACCTGGTCGGCATAATTGAAAACGAATTCCTTGTCAGGGCATGGGGCACCCAGCGCGATATAACCGAATCGAAACTTGCGGAGGAAGAGCTCAGAAAAACCCAGTTCAGGCTTGCAACCCTGCTCAATAACCTGCCCGATGTTGTTCTGTATGAGACCGGCAGCGAAAAAGAATTTATTTCAGAAAACGTTAACGACCTGCTGGGCTATCCAGCCGAAAAATTTGTCAATGACAGGACTTTCTTCCCCGGTATTATTCATCCGGGCGATCTGAAGTTAATGGAGAAGAAAATTGCCGAGTGGAGCAAGACCGGCGCCCAGGGAATTCTGAATATGGAGTTCCGCGTACGCAGGGCTGACGGCGTTTATATCTGGCTTGAGGATCATATGATAATTGTGAAGAATGCAAACGGAAAAGATCATATGGCGGGCGTTTTAATTGATATTAACGAGCATAAGAGCGCAGAAGAAAAATTGAAGCAGCTTGCCGATAAGCTTTCTGTTTCAAATAAAGAGCTTGAACAGTTTGCGTATGTGGCTTCGCACGATCTGCAGGAACCGCTCAGAATGGTTGCAAGTTATATACAGCTTCTGCAGCGGAGATATAAAGATAAACTCAGCGGCGAAGCTGATGAATTCATCGGCTATGCGGTAGACGGCGTGGTCAGGATGAAGACCCTGATAAACGACCTGCTGGCTTATTCAAGAGTTAATACTCAGGAACTAAAACCCGAGCCGACAGATCTTAACAAGATCGTCAACCAGGCAATGGTAAATCTCCGCGCTTCCATAGATGAAAGCGGCGCGAAAATTAATTTTGAAAATCTGCCTGTTGTAAAAGCGAATCCGCTTCACATGAACCAGCTGTTCCAGAACCTGATAAGCAACGCGATCAAGTTCAGGGGTTCAGAGTCGCCGGTTGTAAACATTAATTCGCGCCACGCAGGCGATGAATGGATACTATCGGTTTCAGATAACGGCATCGGGATCGAAAAAGAATTTACCGACAGGATATTTGTGATCTTCCAGAGGCTGCATAATTACACAGAGTATCCCGGAACAGGCATAGGACTTGCTATCTGCAAAAAGATCGTTGAAAAAGCCGGAGGGCATATCTGGGTAGAATCTGAACCGGGCAAAGGTTCGACTTTCAACTTCACAATACCTGACAGTTACGTAAATTGAAACTACTTGAACATTGTTAATCTATAATATAATCGATAACTTTGTATTGTAAAAAAATACGGGAAACTAAAGAAAATGAAATATAACAGTAAAGAGATAGAAGTGCTTGTCATTGAAGATAACGAAGGCGATGTAAGGCTTATAAAAGAGGCTTTTAAAGACAGCCTCGTAGTTAATAAATTTTCTGTAGTTGGCGACGGGGAACAGGCGCTGGACTACCTGAACAGGCGGGGCAAGTATGCGTCATCATCGCGCCCTGATATAATACTACTTGACCTGAACCTACCTAAAATGAACGGGTTTGACGTGCTCACTGAAGTAAAATCCAACCCGAGCATTCAGAAAATTCCCGTAATTATTTTCAGCAGCTCAACTTCTGATAACGATGTACTGCGTTCATATGACCTGAAAGCGAATTCTTACGTTTCTAAGCCTACGGATTTTAATGAGTTCCTGAATGTAGTGAGAACAATAGACGAATTCTGGTTCCAAACTGTAAAGTTACCTTCTTAGTAATAAAACCTTATAGAATCAAAAAACAGGTTAGAAACATTATATTTCTTTAGTACAGGTATTTTGTAATTTCGCTTTCGAACTGCTAATGCTTCAATTCCCCTGCCTGCTGCAGGCAGGCGCGTAAGCGGGAATATATTACTTTAAAAGGATTCAATTAAGATATTTACTTATTTCGCTTTCGAATTGCTCGTAATTCTTTGTCCCTAAAAATCCTGCCTGCATGGTTCCGCTCTTATCATATATATAAGTTGAAGGAATCGCGCCCTGCCAGTTCTTATCTATGTAATCTATCAGGTCCTCGGGTTTTGCAAATTTGTTATAGTATGTTGTAAAATCCACTCCCTGTTTTTCAAGGAATGGTTTTACCGCCTTATCTATATCTGTTGCGTCGTCAAGCGAAATAAAGACAAGCTGAAATCCCTTGTCTTTGTAATTTTTATAAAGTTTAACCAGTTCTGGGAATTCGCTCACACATGGCTTGCACCATGACGCCCAAAAATTCACAAGAAGTACGCTGCCCTTAGCGCCATCTTTAATAGCTTCCAGGTCATTTGTATTTTCAAGCGGCTTAATATCCTGCGAGTAGCCATTAATTGCCGCAAGCGCTAAGATGACAGCAAGCGCCATAAATTTCAGTTTCATATTTTTTTGAAAAATTGTTCTCTTAATTTCCCTGCGCTCTTTTAATATTGCACCCAAAAGACTTAGTCGTTTTCACAGCTACGTCCCTGCCTGCAATAATATCGTCAAGCGCGTTTTTCAGGTCAAGCGAGGTTTCCTGCTCTTTGAATTTGCTGTCCGAAATTCTTCCGTGATAGAGAATAGTTTTATCCGGGCCTATTACATAAACTTCGGGGGTTCTTGTAGCGCCAAGCTTATCCGCGACAACGTTGTTAACGTCTTTTAGAACCGGGAACGGATAGTCATTCTTTTTTGCGTGCTCTGAAACCTGCTCAACTGTTTCAGTGCTGTTTGCGTTGATAGCCCAGAAAGTAATTCCTTTTTGCTGGTACTCTTTTACAAAATCGCCGATCCTGTCATTATACGGCTGCACATTGGGGCACTCGCATGACCAAAACATAACCACAACAGCTTTGGAATCTTTCATATCGCTTAGTGAATAGGCGGTTCCGTCGTAATTTTTGAGAGTGAAATCGTCAACCTTATCCCCTGGGTCAGAGGCAAACGACTTAACTGAGGTGAATCCGATGAACAGAAGGGCTAGAAATAACAGAGGTTTAATGATTTTCATGGCTTTAGGTCCTTTCTCGTTAGTTTTACTTATGTAATCTAAAATACAATATATGGTTAAAAGTTTCAATTCCGTCAAGTAATTCCCGCGGAAACGGGAATCCTGGTACATTACGTTTAGCCTCTCTAACATCCCCTTTGAGAGATGGGACGGCAATCAAGTTATTATTGTTTAATCACAATTAATCTGCGTTCATTCTGCGTCAAATGTTGTTACTTTTCGGTATCGACGTTTTTAATCCATCTAAAATTCCTTTTCTTTTGACCATTTCTAATCTATTTTTGTTTTATGGATCGCTTAAAAACCTCACACATTTCAATTTTATTTTTATTGGTTCTTCTTCTTGTGCAATCATCGCACTCACAGGATAGAAAAGTATTCGGAAGAATTCTGGATTCAAAAACAAATAACGCTCTTGAATTTGTTACGCTCAAGCTGGCCGACACAACTTACGGAACTACATCTGATAAGAATGGCTCGTATTTTATCAGGCTCGCGCCGGGCGCTCATAAGCTTGTGTTCTCATACATAGGATATTTCACTGATACTACGGATGTATTTATAGAAGACTCAGATATTGAACGCGACATTTATATGAAGCCTTCTGAAATCATGACCGAAACTATAGAGGTTTTGGGCGAGGACCCTGCATATGATATTATCCGTAAGGCTATAAAATATAAAAGAGAATTTAAATCGAAGCTCAACGAGTATCATTACAACGCATATACAAAATATGTGTTCCGCTCCAATCAAAGTCCGATTGCGGCAGACTCATTGACGAAGGAAAAATATCCTATCATCGCAATACTTGAATCGGAAACTGAAGGATATTTTGAAAAACCTGATAAGTATAAAGAGATAGTAAAGTCAAAACGCGAAACGGCAAATGTTAACCGCGGATTTGCAATTCCTTATATTGTAAACTTTTACGATGAGGATCTTGACCTGGGTGATTCAAAAATAACCGGCCCGCTGGCGGATGATGCGTTAAGCTATTATGAATACAAACTTCTTGGTACTACATCTATAGATTCTACAAAAGTGTTCAAGATTCAGGTTGATGGCTCAGGATTATATCCTCTGTTTAACGGAACTGTGTATATCTCCGATTCAACATTTGCATTGATGAAAATAGACCTCTCCGTAAATGAATCAGGCCTGCCAACCGCAATTGATAATCTTAACTTCAAACAGAAATTTTCTTCATATACAGATAAAGTAAACAGCTTTTGGCTGCCTACAGATATTCAGATCTACGCCGAAGGCGGCGTTGCGGGCATATTCGAATTTACCGGCGACGTGTTTACAATTATCTCAAACTATGAGCTTAACAAAAAAACCCCGCCGGGAATATTTGATGAATTTGTTGTGAAGGTATTGCCTGATGCGAAAAAAGATTCCACATACTGGAACAAACATTCGCTGGCAAAAAGCAGCTCTGAAGAGCAGAAAGCTTTCGGCTTAATAGAAAAAAAGACAGAGCAGAACAAAAGCGGCGTGAGGTTGAGTCTGGCTGAACTGAAAATAGGCAGGAACACAACTATCTACCCATTGAATTTCTATCACTATAACCGCGTTGAAGGAAGCGCGCTTGAGTTTAATTTAAGCTCAACAAATAAATCGCGCAGAGCTAGGTTTGATTCATATATTGGCTATGGTTTTTCAGATAAAAAAACGAAATACGAAATTAATGGAGAATTAACCATGGGTAAGGACCGCTCCACTCAAATTGACGCAAGTTTTTACCGCCGGCTTCAGCCGCTTTCGTTCACTATATCAGGTTTGTATTCTATTTATAATTCGCTTATGGGACTCTTTGATAAACAGGACTTGCTTGATTATTATTATGCGTCCGGCTATAACATTGAAGCTTCAAAATTTCTGATTCCGCAGATCAGGGTATCAATAAAGTATAACCAGGAGAAGCAATTCACTGTTTTTAAGAATACCGATTTCAGCATCAGGAAAGGGGACCAGCCGTTTAGAAATAATCCGCCAATTAACGACGGTTTCCAGAGGCTTATTGGGTTTGGGCTGCTGCTGGATCCTAACAAATATAAATTTATTGATTACGGCAACGGCGAGATAGAACGTTTCACTGAAACAAACTATCCTGATTTGGAAGTTGGGCTGGATTATTCTTCGAAAAAGCTGAACAGTTCTTATGAATTCAGAAGATATTATGCGCTGCTTACAGGTGCGAATTATTTTAACAGGTTTTTAAATTTGAGCTATAAAGCAGGCGCCATATATTTTAACGGCAGCGTCCCTGTTCAGGCATTAGAGTTCTTTAATTCAAACAACGGCGTATTCAGAAGCGATTTTTCTTTCCGCACGATGAATTACCGGGAATTTCTTGGCGACAATTTGTATTACCTATCAGTAGAAAATGATTTTGGAAATATCCTTTCGCCAAAGATTATCTTTCTTAAAAAGATCCGTTTGATCGGTTTCTTCAATGCCGGAAGAAGTGAAATTAGCACGCAAAATCTTGCTTTCCTTCCGGCAGGTACAAATCCGCAAACAGATAAGACATTCATTGAAGCCGGATTTGGAATTGGCGGAATCATGGATCTGCTGCGGCTGGATTTTGCTTGGAGGCTTACAAACCGAAGGCCGGGAAGTAACTTTAACTTCTCAATTTCATTGCTGAATTATTAGAATGTAACTCGAAGCGCCGCTTTAGCGAAAATAATTTTAGTCAATTTTAATCAGCCTTGACTTTTTTGGTTCTTTTGTGTCAAGACAAAAAGAACAAATCTTTTGTTTATGTATTGATAATATTGAGAGATTTTTAGAAATAGTTTTTGCCTTTCTTTTGCTCGCTCAAAAGAAAGGCGAAAGAAAAGAGCGCCGCCGAAAACCTGCGGCTCGATCCTTCGCAAGCTAAAAATTCGAAACTCATTCCGTCGCTTTGCAACGGAATTCAAACAGTCGAATTTTTACACGCTTGCTCAGTCTCTCGCTGATTCGCAGGTTTTCGAATCGGATGAAAAAAAGAAACGATAAAAAGACTATTATAATGCACAATCAGTTCCCAAGCTTATGAAATATATTTTTCTATTTATTTTCTTATTCATCGCTTCGCGGTTCTCCTATGCCGATAGTATTATCGTCGACGACTTGGAAAGAACTTATATAATTCACTTGCCGGCGGGGAAAGAAAAAGCTGCGGGTAATCCTCTGGTATTGGCGCTTCATGGCGGCGGCGGAAAAGGCTCGGGAATGAATAAACTCTCCGGGTTCGACGACGTATCCGATGAGCGCGGCTTTGTTGTGGTTTATCCCGATGGCGTTGATAAACAATGGAACGACGGCAGGGATGATTTCCATCTGAATAACGATATCAACGATGTTAAATTCATTTCATGTCTTATTGACACGCTGAAAGTATTGTATAATATAGATTCTAACAGAGTTTATGTTACAGGCATATCCAATGGCGGCATAATGAGCTTTCGCCTCGCGTGCGAGCTCTCAAATAAAATTGCGGCATTTGCTCCGGTTGCGGCAAGCATGCCTCTTAACCCCTCATATGACTGCAAACCCGTCAGGCCTGTCCCGATGATGCTGATTTTCGGCGAGGATGACCCGCTTATCCCGTTTGGCGGCGGGGATATTTCAATCCTCGGACTCAGCAAAAGAGGAAAAGTTATTCCTGTTAATGAATCCGTTAACTACTGGGTAAAATTCAACGGCAGCAACACGATTCCTGAAGAAACTACTATTGATAAAGCAGATGATGAAACGTCGGTCGTTAAGAAAGTATACAGCGCATCCGTCGGGGGAGCCGAAGTACAGTTCTGGCTTGTAAAAGGCGGCGGGCATTGCTGGCCGGGAGGGTTCCAGTACCTTCCCAAACTCATTATTGGCAGGACAAGTAAAGAGTTTAACGCTACCGAAGAAATATGGAAGTTTTTCTCTGCGAAGTCGCTCCATTAGCGCCTTGTTATTGTTAAAAATGAGTAGAAATACCTACATTTTATACCAAACTTATGCCTTTACTAAGGGCTCAAAGTTTCATATAATTGTGATTAAATTAAAATAGGTCTATGTCAATAAAAGTAAGCAATCTATCGAAGTACTACGGAAGCTATCTTGCCGTAGATGACATTAGTTTTGAGGTAAATAAAGGAGAAATCCTTGGTTTTTTGGGGCCAAACGGCGCCGGAAAATCCACTACAATGAAGGTTATTACAACCTATCTGCCCCCTACATCAGGAACAGTCGAAGTTGAAGGCGTTGATGTTGAAACAGACTCGCTTGGAGTCAGGCAGAAGATCGGGTACCTGCCCGAAAGCAACCCGCTTTACAGCGACATGGATGTTGTTGGTTATCTTGATTACATCGCAGCGCTGGACGGCGTTGGAAAAGACAACGTGAAGGCCAGGAGAGAAGAAATGATCAAGGTCTGCGGGCTTGAGGAGATGCGCAAAAAGAACATCGGCGAGCTTTCCAAAGGGTACCGCCAGCGCGTAGGACTAGCGCAGGCGATGATAAATAACCCCGAGGTGCTCATACTCGACGAACCTACATCCGGACTTGACCCGAACCAAATAATAGAAATAAGAAACCTGATAAAGAAGCTTGGAAAACAGAAAACTGTTATTCTTTCCACGCATATTTTATCCGAGGTTCAGGCAACTTGCGACAGGGTAATTATTATCAACAAAGGAAAGATAGTAGCAGACGGTTCTCCCCAGGAATTACAGGCAAAATCAAAAGGCGAGAGCTTGATTGTTCTTGAAGTAAAGAATGACGTTGATAAGAACACGCTTTCGGCTAACCTGAAAGAATGCAGGGGAGTTAAGAAAGTAGAATTCTCGAAAGATACCGGCGAGTCGTTCGTCTTTAATATCTATGGCGAAAAAGGGGTTGACCTGCGTTCGGTTGTATCAAATAAAGTAGTTGAAGTGAAAGCAACCTTGCTTTCTATGCAGGCTAAACAATCTTCGCTCGAAGACGTATTCAGAGATTTAACAAGGTAAATTATTCTTATGATTAAATCTCCGGTTGGGCGGATTTTAAGGTCAAACTCTGCAAGTAAAAATTTTAAAAATAATATTAAAGCCTCAGGGAGCGCTGGCGCTTCAGGGCAAATTTAAATTGAATTTACAATGATAAGCAGTATAATTTTCATTGTTGTTGTGGGATTAATATGTTACGGGGGCTTTAAGTTCCTTCCGTCAAATATTAAGACTATATATTCAAAGGAATTGAAGTCGTATTTTAATTCCCCGATTGCGTACATTGTTATAATAGTCTTTCTCGCAATTGTGGGATACTTCTTCACCTCCTCGCTCTTCAGCAACAACATGGCGACACTAAGAGGGATGTTTGATATGGTTCCCTTCGTATTTCTTTTCTTTATACCAGCTATTACAATGAGGAGTTTTTCCGAAGAGAAAAAGCAGGGGACTATTGAATTGCTGCTCACCAAGCCGGTAAAAGAATATGAGCTTGTTATAGGCAAGTTCCTTTCGGCGTTCGTGCTGATGGTGATAACGCTTCTGCCTACTGTAGTTTACGTATTGGCGGTTGTGTTCATGGGCGATACCGATAAAGGCGCATTAATTGGCGGTTACCTCGGGCTTATACTTATGGGAGCTATTTATATAGGCGTCGGCATTTTCGCATCATCGCTCACAGAAAACCAGGTGATAGCTTTTATCATAAGTTTCGTAGCGGTGTTCGCCTTATTTATGATGGGCAAAGTTCTTCAGCAGATCTCGCCGGGGCTTGTTTCCACCGTCGAGTTTTTAAGCGCTGATTACCATTATTCAAATATTTCAAGAGGGGTTATAGATACAAGAGACTTGTTCTATTATTTCTCGCTGATATTCCTGACCATATTTCTCACCAAGACTTCCATCGAAAGCCGGAAGTGGTGATTTCTTTTTCTTATTAAATAAACAAGTATTATAAATAAATATAACTAAGATTTATAAATGGCTGACGAGATAGAAAACAACGAAAACAGCGAAGAGCAGGAAACCGGGCAGGAGTCCCCTCAGGACGAACGCCTTGAAAAAAGGAAGAAAAAGACCGAATCAAAACGGCAGCAGGCTCTGGTTAAAACAGCTCTGATACTGGGCATTCTTATCATCATCAATATTATTTCGGTAAAACTGTTCTACAGGCTCGACCTCACCGGCAATAAGATATATACTTTGTCGCAGGCGAGCAAAGATATTGTCGGTTCACTTGACGATAAGATGGTTGTTAAAGCATATTTTACTGACAACCTTCCTGCGCCGTATAATAATACACGCAGGTACCTGAAAGAAACGTTAGATGATTACCGCAATTATTCAAAGGGCAATCTTCAATATGAGATAGTTAGCCCATCGGATGAAACCGAGCTTGAAAAGGATGCGCAAAAATACGGCATTCAGCCTGTCCAGGTGCAAAGCTACAATAACGACAAAGCTGAAGCGATGAAAGCATATATGGGTATTGTTTTCCTCTACGGGGGCAAACAGGAAACTCTTCCTTTCCTCGGCAACATCCCGAATCTTGAATATGAAATAACAGGCGTAATAAAAAGACTTACCGAAAAGCAGCTTAAAAAAGTAGGCGTGCTGAGCGGAAACGGAATGCCCGGAACTGACAAGTTCGGCAAGGTTGGCCAGTACCTGCAGAAGTTTTATACCATAACTCCGGTTGACGCATCGAAGAATGCGCCGATACCTAATGACATTTCGGTACTGCTTGTGTTTGCGCCAAAGGCGCCACCGCAGCAGCAGGGCATGAGGCAGCAGCAGGCTCCCGCGCCGACTATTCCTGAGAACTTAAAATTTGCCATCGACCAGTATGTAATGGGAGGCGGCAGAGTCATATTTCTTGCAGATAAGATAAATATTTCGTCGCAGCAGCAGTTCCAGTTTGCGCAGGTTTCCAACATGGGAATTGAAGACATGTTTGAAAGCTACGGAATAAAGTATTTGAATAATATCGTCAGCGATAAAGAATGCGCTTATGTAAACGTGCCTGTTAACCAGGGTGGAATGCAGTTCTATACGCAGATGCCTTTCCCGTACTATCCGAAAATTATTAATATCAACCAGAACATACCCGCTTTCTCGGGCATAGGGCAAATTTATCTTGGGCTTACATCAAGCCTGGATACTTCAATTGCCGGCCCAAAAGGAATCAGCGTAGAACCATTGCTTACAACCTCTGCTAAAACCGGACTGCTTAACGATATTGCCGTAATTCAGGCGACAGGCAAGATGCTGCCGGATTCGATGTTCAAAGCTTCAAATGTTCCGGTCGGAGTGTTGTATTCAGGAAAGTTCAGCAGTTTCTATAAAGGCAAAGTGGTTCCGGCTGATACGGCATCAGGTTCAGCTCCCGTGCCGGTAAATATAAAAGAAGTAAGCCCGGATACAAAAATTATAGCCATAGGCAACGACGATTTTATACTGGATGATTTCAGAGGGCCTGATGAAAATCTTGCTTTCTTTTCCAGCATGATCGATTATATGACCGACGATGCCGGCTTATCCGAAATAAGGCAGAAAGACGCGACCCCAAAACCGCTGAAATCTGTCGAAGACAGCACAAGAAAAATTGTTAAATATGGTTTGCTTGCAGGTCCGCCGGTATTGGTTCTTCTGTTCGGCGTATTCAGATGGAGAAAAAGAAAAGCAAGCCGTTCATAGATTTTTATTAATAATTAAATTTAAAATAGCGGTATTATTTTAAAATATGAATAAGAACACAAAAATTTTATTAGGCGTCTTTGTTGTATTGCTTGGAATTTACCTGTTGTTTTTCAGGAGCTCAGATAAGATCCAAAGCGACAAGCTTGATGACAGGCTTTTCAGCGCCGATTCAACCAAAATTGAGAAGATAGAGCTTTTCAGAACAGGCGATTCGATCACATTCGAAAAAGTTAATAACCAGTGGATGATAACCAAACCGGTTAATTACCCGGCCGATACAGGCGCTGTTTATCAAATGCTTTCAAACCTGAAGAACTTCAGAGTTGAGGGTGTAGCGTCTGATAAAGCTGATAAGTTCAACACGTTCCTTGACAGCGTTAATCATACCGTGATCACAGTTTACCAGGAAGGCAAAGCCCTTGGAAGCTTCGAGATAGGGAAGATGGCTGTGAGCCAGGAAAACTCGTACATAAAGAAACCGGGCGATAACAAAGTGCTGCTCGCGTCTAACATTACCGCGGCTAATTTCAACAAGACGCTCACTCAGTTCAGGTTTAAATACATTACAGGTATCACAACGCCGGGAATTAAATCTATAGTATTCAAATCAACAGATTCAAACAAGGTAGATTTTGAATTGAAACAGGATTCTGCCGCTCACTGGTCAATAGGCCCTGATTCAGTTCAGCATGCTTATGTAGACGCGTTTGTTAACGCCTTAGGCAATATGAACGCTGAGGATTTTAAAGACACGACGATGACAACCTTCCCGCCTGCAATTTATACTATTACTGTCAATGGCACGCAGCCTTTGACAATTAATTTCTATAAAGAAAACGGGACGCCGACTCATTATATTATGCAGGTATCGGGAATAAAGCAGCTGTTCAGGTGTTCTGATGCTACAATACCGCAGTGGTGCAAGAAGAAGACAGATTTCATCCCGCCTCCGCCTCCAAAACAGGAAACTCCAAAGGAGCAGCCTAAGAAGGATGATACAAAGAAAGATACTAAAAAAGACACCAAGACAAAAAAATAAAGTTTCTCAAAGAGATTTAAAATAAAAGCGTCCTGATTTTTCGGGACGCTTTT